>JBFWRO010000512.1:0-2907 GCA_050248865.1 Thermomicrobiales bacterium
ACGGAGCGCCCCGGAGGCACCACGGACCTGCCTCGTAGCGTTAGGCGTAACACCAGCCGCAAGCACCATCCTGGGGTGATCTTGCTCATCTCTGATCTGTTGTCAGAGGATGCGGAAAGCCTGCGCGCAGCGCTCCGCTATGCCCGCAATCATGGCTGGGCGCTCTCGATCGTTCACGTTGTGGACCCGGCCGAAATTTCGCCTCGACCGGTGGTATTGCCGATGGGGGAAGATCGGCCGATGACCATCGAGCTCATCGACCTCGAGGGACGTGACCGAATCAGGCTCACCGCCAGCGATGAGCTGCTCGATCGCTATGGACAGGCGGTGGAACGCTGGCGAGCGACAATCGAGCAAGTCTGCATCGACGAGGGCGCAGACTATATCTTCCTGCGAACGGACTGGTCGTTCGAGCAGATCGTGTTGCGCCGGCTCTATGAAGCGGGGGTGGTGGGATGAACATCCTGGCGCCGCTTGGTCTTGCCGCGCTGATCGGTATCCCGCTGATCGTCATCTTCCACATGCGGCATTTCACGCCGTTCGAGCGGCATGTGCCAACGCTGAGGTTCTGGCGAGAAATCGAACCCGCTCGCACGGACGATGTCCGCTTTCGACGGCCGCCGGTGACGATGCTGCTCGTGCTTCAGCTCGTTGCGGCCGGTCTGCTGGGTCTGGCTCTGGCCAGACCGGCGGTATCAGGCGCCTGGGCCGGCATCTCGCAACAGACGACCATGCGTCATCTGGTGGTGATCCTTGACGGATCCTCGAGTATGTCCGCCACTGACAGCGAAGATGGTCACAGCCGTTTCGATGCGGCTCGCGCCAGCGCGCTTTCGCATATCGACGATCTGCGGGAAGGCGACGTGGCGACCACGATCGTGCTTGGCACACAGGTGAACACCCTTCAGGGCAATGACGGCGCTGAGATCGACAGGCTTGCTGATGCACTGCAAGCCATGCCCGCGCCAGGGGGCATAGCCGATCTGAACGCTGCGTTGAAGCTGGTGGCCGATCTCGATTTACCGGGAGTCCGGGAAGAGATTCTCGTTCTCACGGACGGCGCGCTCTCTGTCGATCCCACCATCGTCGAAGAGCTCAACGCCACAGTGACGCTGGAGACATTTGGTGACCCCCGATCCAGCAATCTGGCGATAACCGAGATTTCCTCGCGCGCATCCGCCGACAATCTGGCTCGCTCGTCGCTCCTGGTTCAGGTTGCGAACTTTAGCGACGCTCCGGCGACGACAACGTTGCTTGCTGTCGCTGATGGGTTCGAGGCTTTTCGTCAGGATGTCGCGATCGATGCAAATAGTGCGACCGATGTCATCATCGATACGCTTCCGGTCGATGCGAGCAACGTGGTCATCGAGGTACGTTCGACCGACCCGCTTTTCGCCGATAACCAGATCCGGATGCCGCTTTCTCAACAAAGCGACTTCGCGCTGAGGATGTTGCTGGTTTCCGACAATTCCTCCCATCTGCAGCGGGCCCTCGCCAGTCTGCCTGGCGCGACGGTCGTGACGGTCACCAGCACTGAAAACCTCCGGGGCGCAATTCCCGCCGGACCATACGATCTCGTGGTTTACGATGGCGCCTCACCGGCCGAAGGAGCGATACCCGATTCACCGCTGCTCATCGTCAACCCGCCTCGCGACGGAGTCATCCCGATGTCGGGAATGGTGACCGCGCCGACAATCGAGCGGATTCGAGCCAATGACCCGATTTTGCGAGGGGTCGATCTCTCCGGACTAACCTTCTTCCAGAACCCGATCCACGATCTGGACGGCTCCGCGATCGAGATTGCTGGCGCCGCGGAAGGTCCGCTGCTGTACCGCGCAGACGTCCCTGGCCGCGATCAGCGGATGATCGTACTCGCAGTCGATCTCGAGCAATCGAACTTGCCACAACGCATTGCTTTCCCCATTTTGATTGCCAACATTGTTGCCGAACTCTCACCAAACCCGCTTCCAGCGACCGTTCGCCTCGGAGATCCGGTTACCTACACCCCGCATGCTGGAGCAGCCAGCGTTCGTGTCGTCAACCCCTCGGGCGAGGCGATCGAGCTCACCGTCGCTGAGAGCGAATCGTCACAGGGCGAGGCCGTTCTCTCCCGGGAGATCACCTTTTCGGCGACCGGAACGCCGGGCGTCTATCAACTGACAGAATTGAATGAATCGGGCCAGACGATTGCGGCGGCGACTTTCGTGGTCAACGCCGGACACCCGCAGGAGTCCGATTTACGCGCCGAGGCGGGCCTGCCTGAAGCGCTGAGTGTCGCAACTGCATCGGGGGAGCAAACGGGGCAGCGACTGCTGAGCGATCTCTGGCCGGCGCTGGCCGCGTTGGCGTTTGTTGTCCTCGTGACCGAGTGGCTCTGGACAAATCTACCCGTTCGCAATCGGCTTCCACGGCTTCGATCGCGCGTCGTTCGCGACAGGACGGAGGTTGCCGATGCCTGATTTGACATTGAGCTTCGCACGCGGCGAGGCGCTCTGGCTCCTCCTGATCCTCCCACTGATCGCCGCCGCGGGCCTCAAGTTCGGGCGGCGTCGCGGCATGCGTCCAGCCACGATATGGTTGCGTGTCGGGGCGGTCGCGTTCCTTTGCCTGGCATTGGCAGAACCGCTGGTCGGCGCAGCTGACGCGGCAACGTCAACCATCTTCGTCGTCGACAGATCATCGAGCATCGATCCCACCACGTCCTCCATGGTGAACGAGTGGGTCAATGACGCGCTGGCCGCCGGTGGCTCATCAGATCGGGCCGCGGTGATCGCGTTTGGCGCAGAGCCCAACCTCCTGACCGCCTCAGTCCCTGTCGACGATGTGCAGCCGGACGTGATCAATGGAGGGAGCGTGAAGCCCAGCGCCACGAATATCGAGGCGGCGCTCTCGATGGCCAGGGCGTTG
>JBFWRO010000513.1:0-2887 GCA_050248865.1 Thermomicrobiales bacterium
GAGGGACGAGGGAACAACGTATCATGAACAACCATCGGGGCCTCCTCTCCACGGAAGGTGGGTTCATACCAACCGTACAGAGTTGTGCCCCGATGTCAATCCTTTGTGACAAATGGCCAAACTTAAGTCATTGGGGTGATGCGAAGGCATCACCCCAATGAGGTGTCAGCATCAATTGATTCGGGTACCTTTCGTTCAGGGGCCGTTTCAATGAGAACCACATTAGATATCGATGAAGACCTTCTATTCACTATTAAGGATCTGGCGCGTGCTCGCGGTGTCAGCGCGAGGCGAGTGATATCCGATCTCGCGAGGAAGGCTCACACGGAGAGCGCATCGTTTGATGTCGAAAATGGAGTGCCCCTGTTTCCACTGAGACCTAACGGGCAGATAGTAACGCTCGAGCTGGTCAACAAGCTACGGGATGCCGAGTGGTGACCGTATACCTTTTAGACATCAATGTTCTGCTGGCGCTTTTCGATCCTCAGCACGCTCAACATGAAGACGCTCACGTGTGGTTTTCCTTGAATCAGGGAAGGGGCTGGGCCACGTGCCCCTTCACTGACAACGGGTTTGTCCGAATCAGCAGCAGTCCGAGTTATCCGACCCGACCTGGTGATGCTTCATCGATTCTGACGGCGCTCATGACCTTCTGCGAGAGTCCGTTTCATGTGTTCTGGCCGGCGGATATACGTCTCGGGATTCTCCTCAGTCGGTCCACAGTCCTCCTGCACAACCACGTAACAGATCTCTACCTGCTCGGACTTACCATCCATCACGGTGGCAAGCTGGCGACGTTCGATCGGCGGATACCGGCGGCCCTGATCGATGGAGGAGCAGCGGCAGTGACGTTGCTTCCGATCACAGAGTCGTAGAGTCGAGATGTGACAACTCGAATGAGTCGGACCGTCACGGCTCCAGGGACGGGAGTGGTGGTGGCGGTGGCGCTATCGGTCAGCCTGGCCATGTTTCGCTTCTGGTGTATGTGCATTTTGGCAGTGACGTGCGCGTGTACCAGCTGCTCGACGACCCGTCCTCCTACGCCGGCGTCAAGTGGTACACGGGTTCTGTTTCCTATCTGGTGGTGCTGCTGTGGTGCGCTACTGCAGCGATTTGCGGATTTTCGGGCTGGATCGTGCGCGAGCTGGGTGAAGCGGGAGGCAGGGGCCCCGTCCACTTCCTCTTTATTTTCAGTGCGGCGAATATTTGGCTGACGCTCGATGACCTGTTTCTGATTCACGAACAGGCGCCGTCTTCGCGGTATTTGCCCTGAACCTGGCGGTTGCCTTCTGGCGGTTTCGGGCCACGATTGCTGGACCCGATTCCCGCTGCTCGGGGGTGCGGTCATCGCCGGTGGCTTTTCCCAAGCGGTGAACATGCGACCAGGTGACGATCGGCTCCACTCAGGGAGCTCGCGGTCACGGGAATGGTCCTCTGACGTCATCCACTCCCGGCAGGAACGGGGTATTGACAGATGATCCGTACTCGGCGAAAAGGAGTTGTCTAAAACTGAGCAATTGCCTGAACCTGGGGATGAGGGTGAGGAATGGTGAGCCGTACTGAATACGACTATCGAAAAACCGAGGCGACATCGCGACGGGGCATGGCGTCGGCGATGCATCCGCTGGCGGCGGAGGCGGGCGCCGAAATCCTTGAGAACGGCGGGAACGCTATCGATGCCGCGGTGGCTGTGGGCTTCGCAGTTGGCGTCGTCGAGCCGTACAACAGCGGTCTGGGAGGCATTGCGGTCCTGGTCTATTACGATGCTGAAACGGGAAAGTCGATCGCCTTCGATGGCACGTCCCCCCTTCCGGCTGCGATCCATCCGGGCGTTTTCGAGCTCGTGGACGACGCTGAACGTTCGGGCGTCTACCAATGGCGAGCGGTGAAAGATGATGCGAACAATACCGGTCATCTTTCCGTTGCGGTTCCAGGAATGCCGGCGGCATTGTGTACCGCGCATGAGCGGTTTGGCCGGTTGCCGCTGGCGGAGGTGATGGCGCCGGCCATCCGGCTCGCGGGAGACGGATACGCGATCGACTGGAACGTTGCTCACGTGACGGCCATGCATCAGGCGAGATTGCATCGATTCCCCGGCTCCAAAGAGGCGTTTTTCAAAAGCGACGGGTCGCCACGCGTACCTGAGAGCTTTCTGAATGCTGCCGATACCGTTGTGCAACCGTGGCTGGCTGAAACATTGCAGCGGATCGCCAGATCGGGCGCTGACGGCTTCTATCAGGGCGAGACCGCAAGGATGATCGCGGACGACATGCGGGCGAACGGCGGTCTGCTGAACGAAGACGATCTGGCGGCCTATCGCGTGCGCGTCTTCGAGCAGACGATGATGGGCGCCTACGGTGACTACCAGCTGATTGCATCGCCGGAGACGAACGGCGCGCCCACCACCTTCGAGATGCTGAACATCGTGGAGGGTTTTCGCCTGGCGGAATGGGGGCACAACTCCGTTGGCGCGTTGCACCTGAACATCGAAGCGCAACGGCGCGCGTTCATGGACCGCTTTGCGTATCTGGGTGATCCGGATTTTGCTCCTTCGCCGACTGCCGCGGTCGCCTCCAGGGCATTTGCCGCAGAGCGACGCGCGTCGATCGATCCACATCGCGCCACACCTGATGCTCACGCTGGTGATCCCTGGCCATTCCAGCCTGGTGACATGGACGTCGGAGGCAAGATCGGGCGACCGGGTGGAGAAGGCAATACCACCCATTTCACGGTTGTCGATGACAAGCGCAACCTTGTGTCGTGCGTGTCGACGCTCGGGTACTACTTTGGCTCGGGAGTTGTCACGCCGGGCGCAGGGATGGTGCTGAACAATGGTGTGATGTGGTTCGATCCGGAGCCGGGTTCGATCGTTTCGGTCGGACCAGGC
>JBFWRO010000514.1:0-2885 GCA_050248865.1 Thermomicrobiales bacterium
CGTGACGAACGATCCTGATGATCCATTCTCAACTCCGCTCCTAGGATCGGGCGTGTGACCCGGAAATATTAGAACTGCAATCCGGTCGAACGTGCACCCTCAGCCACGGCTTTGACCCGGCCGTGATAGAGGAATCCGCCTCGATCGAAGACAACGGCATCGATGCCGGCCTCTTTGGCTCGCTCGCCAACAATCTCACCGACGACCCGGGCCCGCTCTGACTTCGTGGTCTTTTCACCGGCTCGCTCGCGCACTGCCTCTTCGATATCACTGGCCGACACCAGTGTGTGACCCCGCTGATCGTCGATCACCTGCGCGTAAATGTGCGCCGACGATCGAAAGACACAGAGCCGCGGCCGGGCCGCTGTCCCGGAAACCCGGGACCGCACTCTTACATGCCGGCGCTGGCGCCGAGTTAGTGCTTTTCGATATTTCAGTCTCATTCGCGTCTCCTGGCGATCCTGGCCCGAATCTCGTCCATTTCGCCTGACGGGCAGACCCCTAAGTCTGCCACTTCTGAAGTGATCGAGCAGACTCTGCGGTCTGCGGCTTCGTTGTTCGGGCGGACATCGATGCCTGCCCCTGATGCCTCGCTATGGAAAGAACGGGGAACCGATCGATCCCAATGCTTCCAGGCGGTTTACCACTATTTGGCTTTGCCCGCCTTGCCGGCTTTACGACGGACCCGTTCGCCTTCGTACCGAATGCCCTTGCCCTTATAGGGTTCAGGCGGACGCACCTTGCGAATGCGCGCGGCTTCTTCTCCGACCAATTGCTTGTCGATTCCCTCGACAGAAATGCGGGTTTGCCCATCGAGCGCGTACTTCACCCCTTCTGGCGGCACCATCCGCACCGGGTGTGAGTAACCAACATTCAGCACCAGATTCGTACCGTCCATTTGAGCACGGTAGCCGACGCCATGAATCTCGAGATTCTTGCGGAAGCCATCGGTCACACCAGTAACCATGTTGCCAATCAGCGTGCGCGTCAGACCGTGCAAGGAGCGGTTTTGCCGTTCTTCGTTCGGCCTGGAGACCACGAGCGTGCCATTGTCGATAGAGATGCCGAGACCTGGGGCCGCCTGCAGCTCGAGCAGTCCCTTTGGCCCCTTGACCGACACGTGGTTGTCCTCGCGAACATCAACCGCGACGCCGGAGGGGATCGTAATAGGTTTCTTTCCAATTCGTGACATTGCTTTTCTCCCGCCCCACTCGCCTAGAAGACGGTACAGAGGACTTCGCCACCGATACCGCGCTTCCTTGCCTCATAGCCCGTGAGCACACCCTGCGGGGTGCTGACGATGGCTATGCCGAGGCCACTCTTGACGCGCGGAAGCTGGTCCTTGCCCGCATACACTCGCAGTCCTGGTTTGCTGATGCGCTTGATCTCGCGGATCGAATGCTTTCGATCATCGCCGTACCGCAACGCGACTTTCAAGATGTTCTGCGGCCGGTTCTCGATGACATCGTACCCGCCGATATAGCCCTCTTCCTTGAGAATCTGGGCAATCGCCACGAGCACTTTGGTCGAAGGCATCGAAACCTCCGACTTCCGGGCCATTCCACCGTTTCGTATCCGGGTCAGCATATCGCTGATGGGATCATTTACTGGCATTCGCTATTTCTCCATCAATCTCGCAGATCCGGCTCGACTACCAGCTGGATTTCGTTACGCCGGGCAGCTTGCCCTGCGACGCCAGTTCGCGAAAACAAATCCGGCAGACGCCGAATTTGCGCATATATGCGCGGCTTCGGCCGCAGAGCTTACAACGATTGACTCGACGCACCTCGAATTTCGGATCCCGGTTCGCCTTGGCAATCCACGATTTCTTTGCCATTTGTATCTCCCGCGTTAGTTGGCCATCCGCTCGCTGCGTGCGAACGGCATGCCCATGAGCTCCAGCAGTCTCCGCCCTTCCTCATCGGTCTTGGCGGTCGAAACGAACGTCACTTCCAGGCCACGTGTCTTGTCGATCTTGTCGTACTCGATCTCCGGGAACATCAGCTGCTCTCGCAGACCAAGCGTGTAATTACCGCGGCCGTCGAACGCGTTCGGCGAAATCCCACGGAAGTCCCTGATTCGCGCCAGGGCCACGCTCTCGAGTCGATCGACGAATTCGTACATCATCGTTCCGCGGAGCGTCACCATGGCCCCAATTGGCATGCCCGCGCGGAGCTTGTAAGCGGCGATCGATTTTTTGGCGCGCGTGACAACGGGTCTCTGGCCGGCAATGGCCGTCAAATCCCCGACGGCGGCGTCGATAGCCTTGGCATTTTGCACCGCCTCACCGAGCCCAATGTTGACGACGACTTTCGTCAACTTCGGTACTTCCATGATGTTGTCGTATTCGAACTCTTTCATCAGCGCGGGCACGACCTCGTCCCGGTATTTGTCACGCAATCTCGCCATTTCTCTCGAACGCCCTTCTGAGTTTCCTCATGTGGATCGATACCTCCTGGTCCGCCGATTCTCCCAGCGCTCAGGACGATCCTCAACTACATTCTCTACCTCTAATCCACAGACGGTCGCGGTATGACTTTTTCACACGACTTGCAGAATCGGGTGTTCTTACCATCGTCACCGGTGCGAATACCAACACGCGTGCGCGCGCCACAACTGGGGCAAATGAGCATGACCTTGCCGACAGGCATGGGCGCCTCGATCTCGACCCGTCCGGCCTGCCGGGCCCGCCCGCGCTTGATGTGCTTGACGACGATGTTCACCCCTTCGACAACGACCTTGTCATCATCGACGAGATTGATGCGGACCTTGCCTCGCTGGCCCTTATTTCGTCCGGCGATGATTTCGACTTCATCTCCGCGCCGAATTTTTCGCATCGTTCTGTTTCCTTTCGATTTTCGGTTCCTGGACCGTCGTGCCTAGAG
>JBFWRO010000515.1:0-2885 GCA_050248865.1 Thermomicrobiales bacterium
GTGCTCATGCCGTGGATTGGCAGCCTCGAACGAGAACGCTTGGGCGTTGATCCGCAAAATCAGATCCAAAAAATGCCGCAGCTCCATGTCATGGACGCGCGGAGCGACGTTCACGCTATAACAAGTGTGAAACCTCACGCGATCACGCGGAATCCCCTTCAAGGCCAGATTAACCGCCTCGACGTGCTGCGCGATAAATTTGCGACACTCTTCGATCGAAGCATCAGGCGTGCGATTGTAGTGAGTTGCGATTCTTGGGTCGTCGATCTGCAGAACAAACCCCGCGTCCACAATTGCGCGATACTCGACGTTCATGGCATTCGCCAATGCTTCGAGATGCTGCTCGTCGGTCGGATAATAACCGTTGCGATGATAGAATTCGAGGTTGTTCGGAGAGATCGCCGTCATGAACACCTCTTCTGGACGCTTCCCGTTCGCTGCCTCGCTCTTTAACGCGTTATTCAGATTGCCGATGTCGCGCGCGACCTCTGCCTGCCCGACATAGGTGACCGGCGCCTTACTGATTGTACTGGTCGTGGGCATCTTTCGCCGCTCGGCGACATCCGGGCTGCGCGCGGCATTCATGGCGGCCATTTCGGAATAAGTGGCCGGAAACGCTAGCGAGTCTCGCGACCGCCCCATCATTTCCACCGGATTGGGATTGGGCTCCAGGCCCCCTAGCCGCGTGCGGCCATAGCTGATGAAATTGAACTTGGAATGCTCGCCGTCGTTGATGACATCGATGCCGATATCGAGTTGCCTATGGACGATATCCGACACTGAGTCTGCAATCTCGCGTTCAAGCGTAGTCTGATCCTGAGCGTGACCGGTTTCCTTCGCGTACAGCTTGGCGGCCATACCGGTCGGACGCGGCAGGCTGCCCACATGAGTAGTGAGAATTCGGCTGTTGCTCCGCTTCACTGTCGTTTCCCTTCTTTCTGCATATTGTGAATTCCGTCAAAAAAGGCGGGACCTCGCGAGTCCATGCACGCTCTGCGACGGTCTCGCGCTTGATTGAACCGACTACCTCGGTTCTATCCCCGCAATTCGCGCGTGTTCGGTCCAGACCCGAACGTCGTCGCGCACGAAATCAGTAAACGGCCCGCTCGCCAAGTAGTAGGGCTCCGGTCCGAGTTTCACCAGGCTTTTGACAAACCCCTCGCTCGACATGATCTTGCCGATGGCATTCGACAGTTGCTCGACTATCGAACGTGGCAATGCGGGAGGGCCGAACAGGCCCATCCACGGCAGCACCTCGAACTCTGGGATCAACGTCTCATGGAGGGTCGGAGTATCCGGCAGTGTGCCGTATCGGACTTTCGTGGCGACGGCCAACGCGACAATCCGCTTTGCCTCGACCAGCGGAACGCCGTTGAGGAAGTCAATCGGCATGAGCTGGATGGTGTTTGAGAGCAGATCGGTCAGTGCCGTCGGATTGCTGGAATATGGGACGCGGAGGATGTTGAGGCCGAGTTTGTGCTTGATCGTCTCACCGATGATCTGCGCGCTCGCGTTCCCGTGTCCGTAGGACAGCTCGCCGGGATTGGCTCTCGCAAAATTCACCATCTCCTGAAAGGTCTTGAACGATTGCTGGGTGTTCGTACTAAGGAACTGGCCCAGTTTGCCAATCCGGGCGATCGGGGTGAAATCGGCTACCGGGTCATAGGGAGGGCTCTTGAACAGCGACGGCGCCGATGAATGGGTCGTATTGCCTCCCATCAGCAGGGTGTATCCGTCCGGCGCTGCGCGTGCGACGTAACGTGCACCAATCGTCGCACCGGCGCCGGGGCGGTTCTCGACGACAAAGGGCTGCCCAAAGATGTCTCTCAGGTGGTCCGCAAGCAGACGGCCCGCGACGTCAGTAATGGTACCAGGACCGACCGGAACAACGAGCGTAACTGCCCTCGATGGCCAGCGTTCCTGGGCAGCGGCGACTGCACCGCCGAACAGTGCGGGAGCGATCATGATGGCAACAAGTGCGAAGCGCAACGCTGTCCAAATCCCGGTCATGAATTTCCTCCTGACACGGTCTAGCGACCGATCACTACAGCTTCTTGTTCTTGTCGGACGAGCGTCCGAAGCGTCCGAAAATTCCGTACAAGTGTTCAGTGTCGAGCGCGCGCTTTTTGCAAGGTTAGCGGATGGATGCTGCGGTCACAACCCTTCGACCGCACCTCTCAATGGTCCGCACATTCGCGATATCAATTTTCTAAAAAGGAAGCGAACCAGTTCTGCTCGCACCTCCGCGGAAGAAGCAGATCGAGTTTGATCACCTGAAGCCGCAACAACAAAAGTAGGGGCGGGACTATCACTCGGCAAAATGACGTGCATGACGAGCCGGCTCCGATCCCGCGTGAACCTTCGACAAGCGAGCCCACCCGCCGATTAGCCGATCCGAATGTGATCCAGTCCCGCCAAAATGAGCCACAAGATTGCTCGGAATTCGCTCGACTTCGCCGGCACGGCGAGCATGTGTGGTGGGCAGGAGACGCCGCCCATGGACCTGCCGCCCGAGACGATCGAGACCACGCTCAAGGTCTACCTCAGTCAGATGCGGGTACGGCTCGACGAAGCCGCCAGCATCGCCAAGGCGGCAGAAACCTGCGCGGATGCCGGCAATGTGGCAAGGGCGTCGAGATCGCGCTCGACGTCGAGCAACTGCTCCATGAGGTGAACACGTTTCTCAGTGCGGCCAGCCTGATTCATCGGCTCGGCAAATCGCAATAGCGGTCTGCACATCTCTCCTCTCCTCTCCTCTCCTCTCCTCTCCTCGCCCGCCAGCGCCCTTATGGCCTCCGCGGGGCTGCGGCAGTGGCGGCGCTGCTGCCGTCACCAATGCTGAGGAGATCACGATGTCGAAGCGTAAGAGTGCGACCCCGAAGGCG
>JBFWRO010000516.1:0-2885 GCA_050248865.1 Thermomicrobiales bacterium
GGTCCGCACGCTTACATCTCACCGACATGGTACGAGTCGGACAACGTCGTGCCGACCTGGAACTACGTGACGGTGCATGCGGGCGGCACGTTTCGCATCATCGACGACACAAACCAGCTTCGCGAATTGATCGTGCGAACAGTGAACCATTATGAATCGCGGCAGCCACAGCCCTGGCGGATGGAATCGCAGGCTGCCGACTTCATCGACAAACTCCTGGCGACGATCGTCGGCTTTACGATCGACATCGAAACGCTCGCCGGAAAATGGAAGCACAGCCAGAATCACAACGTCGAGCGCCGCGAACGGGTGATCACTCAACTGGAAGCCTGCATGGACGGGGATTCCCGTCAGATTGCCAAACTGATGCGCGAGACGCTGGGGTGAGATGCGTTTCTGAACTACTCCCGTCTTAAGAGTGCCGCGTATCCGCCGTCGCAGGGTTGGCCGGGAGCGTGATGCCGCTCGCAATCGAGAGTCCATTCGGGATGCCTCTCGATGAAGCTTGCCACCTGCAGCTGGTTCTCGGCCGGGTCGATACTGCACGTGGAATAGACCAGCCTCCCCCCAGGCTTCACGTGCTGAGCGGAATCGTTGAGCAGCCGGGCCTGGATGTCGGCAAGTTCGCGAAAGTCTTTCGACTTAAGCCGCCAGCGGACCTCGGGACGCTTTCCCATCACTCCGGTATTCGAACAGGGAACATCGAGCAGCACAGCGTCGAAACTCCCTTCAGGCATGTCGCGACCATGTCGACTGATCGTCTTGAATTCAATGCTGGAGAGCCGCAGACGATCACACGCCTCGCGGACACGGTCGAGCCGTTCTACGGAAACATCTGTCGCCAGAATGCTTGCTCGATCGCCCGCGAGTTCGGCCAGGTGAGTCGTCTTGCCTCCCGGGGCCGCGCACACATCCCAGATGCATTCACCAGGTTGCGGGTCCAGCAGGCGCGCGCTCCACATGGCGGATTCATCCTGGAGAGTCGCCCGTCCCTCCGTCATGGCTGCCAGATGCTGAATGGCTCCGGTTCCGACGACGCGAATCGATTCTTCGATCTCGCCGGGTTCACAAGTCACGCCCGCTTCACGCAACTCGGAAAGCAGCGCATCGCGATCACTACGCAGCCTGTTGACTCGCAAGCACAACCGACCGGGCGTGTTGAACCATGCACATTCGTGGAGCGCGATCTGCCAACTGACGGCGTTCAATCGCCGCTCGACGTACCTCGGCGGAAAGCTGCACGCCTTGCTGAGATAGGCAACCGACTCGCGAGCGGGGTCGGGCAACAACGCTTTCGACAGTTTTAAGCCTTCGCACAAAGGGAGAGTATCGTCAGCGTCGTTCGGATCGATTGCATGGACGCACACAGGAATCACGTTTGCGGCCACAGGCCCTGCGTAGGCACCCTCCACGAGTCCGGAGATATTTCTGAGCACTGCATTGGTGATGCCGACCCAGCGATCCTTCTTGATCTGCCGGGCAACATTGACCGTCTCGTGCACTGCTGCGTGCCTCGGCATATCCGGGAGAAACACCTGCTGATAAGCCCCAAGCCGCAGGAGCGCGATCAATCCTGGTTCCATCGCGGGCAAGGGCTGTCGCACGACCTCGCTCAGCAATGTGTCGAGTGTGAGATGTCTGCGAATCACGCCGTACACCAGCTCGACGACCAGGCCGCGATCGGGTCCGGCGAGTTGGTGGTTCTCGGTCAACTGGCGAACAGCGGGCTCGACGCGGTCTTGCGGATGGCAAAACCAGTCGTGCAGCACCTGCCAGGCAACACGCCTCGACGTTGCGCCAATCACTCTTCCCCCTTGACCATCCGCACGATGCTCGACCCGGCTAGAAAGCCTCCCAACACTGCGAAGATACCGAGAATGCCCCACTTACCGACGAGGTTGTAGAGGCCGATCACGATTACCGGTATGCGCATGCTGCCGCCACTGGTCTCCAGATGGTTGAACAGGAAGTACCCTCCGACACCGATGGCGATCAGGAACAGACCTCCTAACAGATTGCTCAGCGGCGAGTCGTCGTGATTGCTCATGCGTGCTCCCTGGCTGTTACGGAGTGCGAACAAACAGGCCCGGGCGGGCGGCTTGGGATTCTCACTCAACACGCTGCAGGCTGCAAGTCGCGAGAGATTGGGCTTGGTCCGTGAGAATGTCATTACGGCTTTCGCATCTTCCCGCAATCGGACTGGAGAACCGTCCACCGTAATTGCTAATCTGGTAGTGCGCTCTGTTCGTTATCCCTTCGTCAGTCTCCTGTTGCGGTGCCAACCCCCATTGATCCCGACGTGCTTCTTTTGGCCCAAACTCTGGGCCGGCACGCTCAACATGCGTATTCGACCGGCCTCGAATTACGCCGTGCCCTTGTCGAACACGATGCCGTCGGACTGTTTCAACGGCATCAGGGATATCTGACAGGCACTGCGGAGCAGATCATCATTTCATTTGCCGGCTCACGGTCGGCGGAATCCACCTTCGGATTGGTCGACTGGTGCGACAATCTCACTGCTCGACTGGATGAACATGCTTGCGGCAGGGTCCACTCGGGCTGCCATCGCCAAGTCCAGTTCTATCTGAAGGAGGAAATGCTGCGCGGTCTCGAGAAACTCTATACGGGGCAAACCATTCTGCTGACGGGTCATTCGCGCGGCGGCGCGCTCGCGTTGCTGGCGGCCCACGAACTGCAACAGGCGGGATTTCAGCAGGTGGCCGTCTTTATGTTCGGAGCCCCAAAAGTCGGCGACCAGACGTTTGCCGATTCGTGCGGTTTCCCCGTGTATCGCATCGAATGCGAAGGGGATCCGGTGCCGCTCCTGCCGCCACTCGAGGGTTATGTCGCGGTCGGTAGCAGCATCTGGCTCGCCGACGACGGGC
>JBFWRO010000517.1:0-2875 GCA_050248865.1 Thermomicrobiales bacterium
GCGCTTCGGCCGAATAGTACGTCGCCTGCCAGCGGAATCCCGGTTCGAAGAGTTCGCAATTGACTCTGAAGCCCACCAGGCGCGCGTCCTCGTGCCACTGCATTGCTTTTTCGTAGGCAGCCTCCAAACCCGGTCCCCAGAGTCCATCGATCGCTGAAAGATCCTGAATAAGGAGCCGGCCGTCTGTACAGGGCACGCGCTCGCTGGCAGGAGTACCGGCTGGAGTTGCCGGATCCGTCTGAGCTGTACCAATCGCTTCCAAGCCTGCCGGATCATTCCCGGCGCCGCAGCCAACCAGTAATATTGCCATAGGTAATACAATGAATAACTTCCATGGCAAACTGCTACGCCCCTTGGTACGATCGAAGTAGTCAGCACTGAGTCGATTCACCGTGGGTTCGCCCACCCTTTGCGTAGCACGTGGCGATCATCGAGTATTTCGTGCCGGCCCATCCCGCTGTTCATTCCTCCGGTATACTCCGGCACCGGTGGTTTGTCACATCTCTGGTCCACCATCTGCATCATGGAAGTGCACATATGCGACTCTTCAATACCCAGTCTGGCGCCATCGAGCCAGTTCGAAACGGCGGCGCCCCCCTCGGCATGTATGTATGCGGGGTGACCCCATATGACACGACCCATGCAGGACACGCGTTTAACTTTCTCACTTTCGATATCATCGCTCGCTACGTTCGTTATCAGGGTGGTGAGATCACCTACGTTCAGAATGTCACGGATATCGATGATGACATCCTTCGCAAGGCCTCCGAGCTTGGCATGTCGTGGCTTGAGCTCGGTGAGCGAGAGACCGAGAAGTTCCTGACGGACATGCGAAATCTGAACGCCCTCGATCCAGATCACTATGTGAAAGCTACCGAGCATACGCCCGAAATGATCGAGTTGATCGCCGCGCTCATCGAAAAGGATCTGGCGTATGTTTCAAATGGCAGCGTCTACTTTGACGTGAATGCCGATCCTGAGTTCGGCAAGCTCAGCAGAATCCCGCGGTCTGAGATGTTGCCGGTTGCAAACGATCGTGGCAACAATCCCGATGACCCGCTCAAGAGGAACCCATTAGATTTTGTTCTTTGGCAGGCTGCCGCGCCAGGTGAACCCACATGGCCCTCACCGTGGTCCGACGGTCGACCCGGATGGCATATTGAGTGCAGTGCCATGGCGATCCGCTATCTGGGGCCCTCAATTGATATTCACGGTGGCGGCTCAGACCTGATATTCCCCCACCACGAATGCGAAATCGCCCAGTCGGAGAACGCGACCGGAGTCGAACCGTTCAGTCATCACTGGGTGCATGTGGGTATGGTCGAGTACGAGGGCGAGAAGATGAGCAAGTCGCTCGGCAACCTCGTTCTCGTCAGTGACGTCCTCCAGTCCTATTCCTCCGATGTCTTCCGGCTTTACGCGTTCAGTCACCACTATCGGGAGCCGTGGGAATATGTGGACTCCGAGATCGACGACTGGGTTCCGATCGCCGAGGATTTAGCGAACGCTGCGGCGCTGCCTGGCAATGGTTTTGGGAGCTACGTCGATCCGGTTCCAGCGCGCGAGCGATTCATGAATGCGCTCGATGAGGATCTGGACACCGGCGAGGCCATTACTGTCTTGCGGGATTTTGCCTCTGAAATTCTCCGCTCCAGCGACGAGGACGATATCTCAGAAGCGCAGGACACCCTTTCCGCGCTCGGCGGTGTCCTGGGCCTGACACTCGGAAAGTCATGATCTGAGTACGTGCAAATATCGGTCCGTACGATGATATGCCGCCGAATTTCGAATCAGCGGTTAGAACAGATGCTATAATCCGTCGGCCCGCGAACTGTTCCGGGCTTGATCCTTTCTGCTCCGACGGGCATTCCCACTCGCGCAGTGAACGAATGATCGCGGGGCCGCTCCATGGAAGGGAGTCCCTCATGCGCGAAGCACCTGCTTCACGTTTCTACGAACTGATGGTCATCACGACGCCGGACGGCACACCGGAAGAAGTGCTTGCCACCGTCGACCAGATCAACGGCTACATCGCCACGGCAGGTGGGTCGATTCTGCGATCTAGCTCTGATTCCCCTTGGGGACGCAGGCGACTCGCTTACCCGATCCGGCATCAGAGCCATGACGTGCGGGACGGGTTCTATACCCTGATTCATTTCGAAATTGCTCCGAGTCAGGTCATCGAAATCGAAAGAGATCTGAAACTCAATGACCGGCTCATGCGCTACATGGTCATCCAGCTGGCCGCAGAGCCTGTCTTCCCCGAGCCTGTTGAAGAGGATGCGGAAGGCGCCCCGGCGGCTGAGGGCGAGGTCTCCCCGGTTGAGCAAGAGGCACCGGCTGACGCTTCCGAGTCGAACGATTCCGCAGAAGTCCCTGCTTCAGAGACGGCCAGTGAGCCGAGCGAGGGGACAGCAGAGGATCGTCGGGTGGCTGAAACGGCTCCAGAGGTATCCGAAGCAGAAGTCATGACCGAAGTAGTGGCAGAGGAACCTGCCGAGACAGCATCCGCCGAATCGAAGGAGTAGCGAGATGTCGCTTAGTTACGTCACGATTATTGGCAATCTTGGTAAAGATCCGGAGACGCGCTACACGCCCAACGGACGCATGAACGTAAGGTTCACAATTGCTGCGAATCGCCGGAGAACAGATCCCAGTGGCCAGCCGGTGGAAAACACGACCTGGTTCACCGTTACGGCCTGGGGTAAGCAAGCTGAGACGCTTGATAATCTCACCCAGCAGGGTGCCATTCGCAAGGGCACGCAGCTTTTTGTGAGTGGTCGACTCGAACAGCGAGATTATGTTGGGCAGGATGGTCAAACTAGATCGTCACTAGATGTTTCTTTGGCTGAGTTCCAATTGTTGGGTAGCAGGG
>JBFWRO010000518.1:0-2873 GCA_050248865.1 Thermomicrobiales bacterium
TCACCCGGCAGAGGCCGGAAAGGGTAGTCCCGCCAATCCTGTCGCGGGAAAAGGAGTGTTGCTCCCGGCACGTTGCCTGCCGGAGTCTGGCGGACCTCCCAGCGCACGATATTGAAAAAGCGAAATGGGGTGAGGACGCCGACGACGGGACGGCATGAATCAGTCCACTTGCTCAGCACTGCCTGGACCATCGACGTTTCGAACGCCGGTCCATACCAGTCATCATCATCCATCTTCTGGCAGAGGAAGCCTTTCGCCGCATCGCATCCCAGATTGAGCTTTGCGCCAAGCGGCGTTCCCGGTTCTGCATGGATCAGCACGGCTCCGGCGCTCCGCGCCAGGTGCTCGTCGACAGGAAACTGGTCCCCATCGTCGACGATGATCAATTCCTTGTTGGGATAATCCTGATGGCGGAAACAGGCAAGGGCCATTTCCATGAAACGTGGTCTGTCTCGCGTCGTCAGAATCATCGACACCAATGGGGGGAGCTGATTCCAGGGCGAATAGGCAAGACGCAAAGGCATAGGGTGCTCTCATCGAGTGTTGTACGAATACTGGTCCGCAGTGTTGAGCGGCGGCATGCGACAACTATAGAGGGTGGATGATGCCTTGCATCGTACGGATGTCCTGCCGGTGCTGGCGTCCTTACCGGAACTCGATAGCGCCGGCCTGGGGCAGGGGCAGCGCCCTGTCCGCTGGCTTTTTTCGGAGCTAAAGAGTCCTCAGCAACTCGAGCACCGCTGCGGATCCCTCGGCCGGAGCTTGCTCGAGCCTGCCGGCAGCATCGACGAGCACCGCGGCCGGGGTTTGCAACAGCCCAAAATCGCGGGCTGCGGTTCGCCGATCCTGGGTTCCGAAAACCGCATCCGCCAGGTCGTCAGGCGGCTTGTCTCCGTCTCGTCCGATGATGATCAGGTTCGGGGAGGATGCCCGCTCCAGCAACCCTTTCGCGCTGGCGACCACCTCCTCGCAGAATGGGCAATGCTCAGACCAGAACAGCACCAGAAGCCGCTTGCCAACGTGGGCATACAGATCGATCGAGAAGCCCTGAGGTGCAGCAAGCGCAGCGTTCGGGATAGGCGAACCCGCCGCGAGTCGCACCTTTCCCCGTTTGATCACGGAGGTCGAGTCTTTCTGCCGACCCTGCTTCTTTGCGGTCTGAACCGACGTGGCCTTTCCCCGCAGTACTCCGATCACCTCGTGGCTGCCGATTGCCAGGGGCCCCACCGTTCGCCGCGTTTCATCGATATGGTAGGCCGCGGGTGTGGCTGGAACCCGGTAGAAACTCAGCAGCTCCTGATCTTCCTGTGCAACGACACCATTGCCCAGCGCATATTGAGCGGCGATCGAGCGGGCCGCCAGCTCACCGCCGGAAATCGTCACAATGACGGGGAGTGACGCGCCATTTTTTTCCCGCAATAGTCGCGACAATTCCCGCAATACCGCCTGGGACGGCTTGCAGTCAGGCGCGACGAACAGCAACAGATAGGCGTGGCCGACCTGATCCGAAACGCGTACGATGTTGCCGTTGAGATCTGGAAGGGCGAAATCTGAGAGAAACGTTCCCGGTGCTGCGCCAGGTGTGTTGCTCTCAGTGCCAGCCGCCGGTTTTCCCGTCCAGGATCTTGGCGATTTGCGAGGCGTGCTCATAGTCTTCGAGGATAGCGCATTCTGTCTGGCCATGGAGTGATCGTGACATGACCATCCGTGCTGTGAAGATTCGCGGAACGTTTCGGGGTCCGACGGGTCACGATCGTCATGTCCGTGCGTTTTCCCGGGAACTCGTGCGGGCCGGAGTGGCCGTCCAGTTGATCGATATGCCGGAGTGGTCTGCTCGCCGCCTGGCCCCCGACCAGCTCGATCCGTGGTTCGAAACACTCGACCGGGACGTTGGCGCCAGCGTTTTTCTTCAGTTCTGTATGCCTCACCAGCTTCGGCCTCGACAGAAATCGAGAACAGTCAACTTCACGATGTTCGAGGCTGATCGTGTCCCTGATTTCTGGGTCCGGGCTGCGGAAAAGTCACTGCTGACGATCCTCCCGGAGCGATCGTCTTACGCGGCGTGGGTATCGTCTGGTGTCGATGCCCGCCGCCTGCGAATTTGCCAACTCGGCGTTTCCCCGGAAGATTTTGGATCGCAAGTCGATCCCCTGCCCCTAGCCATGCGGACAGGCGAAGACGTCTCATCCCGGTCGACGAGGTTCCTGAACCTCTCGGAGGTCGTTCCTCGTAAGAATCAGCCAGGGTTGCTGAAGGCATGGCTGATGGCGACGACAGCGAAGGACGACGCGGTACTGGTTCTCAAGATTGGAGGCGAGAGCCGGTCAGATATAGAGCGAGTTCAGTCCCTCTTTGCACGGATCGAAGCGGAAAGCGGCAAATCGTTTGCCGAGGCGGCGCCGGTCGTCATCCTCAACCGGCTCCTTGGTGACGACGAGATGCCGAGGCTGTATGCCGCTTCGACGCATTACATCAGCCTCTCCTTTGGGGAAGGATGGGATCTGCCGCTGATGGAGGCTGCTGCGAGTGGATTGAGGTTGATAGCGCCGGACCATACGGCGTATCAGACGTATTTGAATCCGGCGATTGCGACTCTCCTGCCAGTACGCAAGAGGCCCGCGGTGACAGACGGGGACTTCCGCATCTTTTTCGGCGGCGCCGAATGGTGGGAACCAGATCTCGACGCGGCGACCCTGGCGATTCGGTCGGCGATCGACGGCCGGGAACAGACTGTGGCATCCCCTCGGGATTTCACCCTTGGTCACTACACCTGGGCGCACGCCACGCAACGATTGATCGAGATCCTGTCGGAAGCGGAAGAGATGCCCATCAGGCCGGGGTGAGCGCTTCGATCATTGCCCGTATCGTGTATC
>JBFWRO010000519.1:0-2872 GCA_050248865.1 Thermomicrobiales bacterium
TGCGGATGCAGCAAGCTGGCATATTCCACGCTGCGCCCGAACAGGTTCTCCCAGAAGCGACTTTGCGATTCGTGCAGGGTCATCGAACAGCCGCTGGCCAAGGGTGACCGGGAGAGCTGCGGATCGATTTGTCGCTCGTAGATACCATGACCAAACTCGTGAATGGTGCTGAGCAGGGAGTCCGAGAAGTCCTGCCCGTTATACCGCGTGGTCAGGCGGATATCGTGGACGCCAATTGTCTGCTGGAAGGGATGGACTGTTGGATCGAGCCGCCAACTGCCGGCGTCGAAGCCGAGGCGATCGAGCGTCCAACGGCCCAGAGCCTCCTGGCCCTCGACCGGAAATGGCTGGTGCAGCATGTCGGCAGAAACAACGTCCTGGCGCTCCACAACCCGCTCGACGAGGCTGTGCAACCGAGGCTTCAGACTCTCGAAAATTCGGGTGATCTCCGCGCTGGTCAGACCCTGTTCGTAGTCCTCGACGAGCACATCGTACGGCGAGTCCGCGGGCTCGAAACAATCGATATAGCGCATCCGAAGTTCGATATTCCGCTCCAGTGCTGGCAGGAATGCCGAATAGTCCGCGTTGCTTCTCGCCTCGGTCCACACGGCGTAGCCATCCGCGGCCGCCTTGGCGATCTCACCGATCAATTCGCCGGGAACCCGGCTGGCGCGGTCGTAGTCATGCCGGGTGACGCGGACAAGGGCTGTTTCGATCTCGGTGCCGCCGCCTGCAGCAATGTCCTTCTCCGCTTGCTCCAGAAGCCGCCCAGTCTCGGAGTCGATCAGCATCTGATGCGCCAACTGCTCGACCGTCTTGATTTGATGCGCTCGCTCGGCGCCCCCCTGTATCGGCATGATCGTTAGCTGGTCCCAGGACAGCAGTGCACTGGCGGACCTGAGATCCGCGATCGTGCCCATTCGCTCTCGCAGTGCTCTCACAGATGTGCTCATAATCTCCCAATCAATCCCGTTAGCAGCGCTTCGCCGTGTCGTTATCGTGACTTCTGAAGCAACGCTACTCGGCAGAGACCGAACTCCGCAACTTTGTCATGCCAGAAACATCCTGCTGTGATGCATACTGCGATTGTCGTTTCGTACGCGGCTGGAGTGTCGAAGCATGTCCGGAGAACAGCGTCAGTACTCAGTTCGTGACGATGAAGGCGCCATTGCTGACGTCGTCGAGGTGCTCGACAGGCATTCCACCGTACCGCCACCCCCTGGAACCATTCGCACGGAGATCGAACTGCCCTGGCGGACTGTCCTGCGGGTCCTGCTGACGCTGGGGCTTCTCTGGTTTATTTACGCCACGAGCGATGTGCTGATGCAGATCTTCATCGGATTTCTGCTGGCGGCAGCCCTTTTCCCTCTCGTCTGGCGCCTCGAGAGGCGCGGTATGAGGCGCGGTTTCGCCGTCGTCGCAGTCTTGCTCAGCACAATAGCCGTTTTTGCGGTCATCGCTGCGCTGGTCGTTCCATCACTCGTGGAGGAGGCTGCGGACTTTTGGGAAAATCTGCCCACCTACACGCGGGACTCTCTCTCTTTCCTTCAGAGCAGAGAGCCGGAACTCTATGACCGCATCGTTCAGTATGTCGATCAGCAGACAAACGATCCGGCGGTCACCGATATCGATATCGAGCAGGCAATCAGCGGCGGCATGACCCTATTCGGCATCCTGGCCGGAATCATCGCCGCTGTTGCCGTTGCGGCATTCACGCTCACCACCGGTGACGAGACGCTGAAAAGTCTGGGCCGGGGGTTGCCGCACGGGCAGGAAGAAAAAGTCCGCCGGCTGGTCCCGGAAGTGATTCGCGTGGTCAGCGGCTACATCGTCGGACAAATGATCAACTCATCACTGTTCGCCGTCTTCACCTTTTCGCTGTTCACGATCCTCGACCTGCCATCGCCGCTCGTTGCCGCGGTGATCGCGTTCATTCTGGACGCCGTGCCGATCATTGGCGCGACCCTTGCGACAGGTATCTTCGCGGTCCTCGCTCTGGCCCAGGGAACGACAGAATTTCTTATCGTCGTGGTCGCCTGCCTGATCTACCAGCAATTCGAGAATTATGTTACGTCGCCCCGCGTTTTTGGGCGCACGTTGCGAATTTCTCCATTTGTCAGCTTGATCGCGGTGTTGATCGGCAGCACCCTCATGGGCATACCGGGCGTTCTGCTTGGCCCTCCAGTCGCCGCGCTGATCTCCGCCATATTCAACGTTTGGGGGGATGACCTGGAGTTTTTGACCGGGCCAGGAAGCATTCGTCTGTCGGAGCTGAGCGATCACGATGATGACGAAGCCGTTCCGAAGACTGCGCCTGGCTGAGGTTGTACAGCGGGAGAGGACTGTGTCAAAACACTATGACGTCATCGTCGTCGGATGTGGCGGCATGGGCGCTGCCAGTGCCTGGCAGCTGGCGGCGCGAGGGAAGCGGGTCCTCGCGCTGGAACGATTCAACGTTCCCCACGCCATGGGATCTTCGCATGGTGTGAACCGGATCATCCGTCTGGCCTACTATGAGGACCCCGCGTATGTTCCGCTGCTGCACCGCGCCTACGAGCTCTGGCGGGAACTTCAGCTGTTCGCGGGCGAACAGCTTCTGCACATTACCGGGTCGATCGACGCAAGTCCGCCCGACGGCGACGTGTTTGCCGGCGCGGTTCGAGCCTCCGAGATCCATGATCTGGACCACACGATTCTGACCAGCGCGGAATTGACCACCCGATTTCCCGGCTTCCGCTTGCCGGAAGGGCACATGGCGCTCTTTCAACCGGAAGGGGGGTTTCTGTTCTCTGAGCGGAGCATCGTGAGTTTTGCCAATGCCGCCATCTCCACTGGAGCCGTCATTCAGGCCCGGGAGCGAGTCCTCGAATGG
>JBFWRO010000520.1:0-2859 GCA_050248865.1 Thermomicrobiales bacterium
CGCGTCCTTCCGCACGAGAGAGAGCATGCCCATGATTGGGTAAGTCTCGTTTGCTTTGCCTCCGCTTCCTGACAAACTCCCTGTTACTCTCGGCTTCGAAATTACCGCCTTCAGCAGAGGACGTGCATGTTGTTCGCGTTCCACCCGGCGGAATACATGTCGGCGGCCGTCGTCCCGGTGGTGATGATCTCTGCCTGCGGGTTGCTGTCCCTGGCGTTGTACAATCGGCTGGCGGTGATCGTGGCGAGGCTGCGCGGGCTGTTCCGTGAACTGGCCCAGGAAGATGCCCTGCTCGGCGGCGAACCGGATGATGCGCCGCTCCAGCGTTTCGTCGAGCGCCTGATGGAACGGGAGACCGGACACGTCCTCCGCCGCGCCCGCCTGGTGCGCGGTGCGCTGGTGTGCCTGATCGCATGCGTTTTAAGCATGACCCTGTGTTCGCTGACGGCGGGCATCGCCAGCATGTGGCCGGCGGCCGCCTATCTCGGACTGGGCCTGTTCGTACTGGGGCAGGTGTTTCTGACGGTGGGGTTGTGCCTGGCATTGCGGGAACTGTGGCTGGCGTTGCTGCCCGTCGAGATCGAGTCGCGGGCGGTCGAGGTCATCCGCGAACGACTGCTTGCGTCCCGCCACAACGAGGATTGAGCGGTGGATTTGGTTCCTGCACCTCCCCGACCTGATATACTCACTGAATCATACGCTGGCGGCCGGCACTCGATTCGAGGACACGAACATGACCGATCGTCTCGCGGGGAAAAGACCTGGCCATCGCCGGGGGTTCACGCTGATCGAACTGCTGGTGGTCATCGCCATCATCGCCGTGCTGCTGGGACTGCTCTTGCCTGCCGTGCAGAAGGTTCGCGCGGCGGCGGCCAACATGAGCTGCCTCAACAATCTCAAGCAAATTGGCGTGGCGTTGCAGACCTATCACGACGCCAATGGAAACTTTCCGGCCGGCTACGTCTCGGGCGTCGATGCCAACGGCGACGACACCGGGCCGGGCTGGGGCTGGGCAACTCAGATCTTGCCTTACCTGGAGGCAAACAATCTGTATTCCCGCATCGACCTGAAACAGCCGATCGAGGCGCCGGCGAACGCTCCGACTCGAACGGTGCGGCTGAAAATTTACCTCTGCCCGGCGGACAACGCCCCCGACACGTTCACCGCCGCCAGCCGTGACATCAACGGCAACATCCTCAGGCCCATCTGCGACCTCGCCACGGCGAGCTACCCGGGCATGTACGGCATCTACGAGCCGGGCGTGGACGGCGACGGGGTGTTCTTCCGCAACAGCAAGGTGCGCATCGCGGACATCACCGATGGCACCAGTACGACGGTCATGGTCGGCGAGCGGATTTATCTCTACGGCGAGACGACCTGGGTCGGCGCCGTCACCAACGCCAACATGGTCGCCCCGCCCGGCTCGCCCATGCCCTTGCAGGTGCTCAATAGCTCCAACAACATCCTCGGCCATTCGCGCGAGGCGTGGGATGGTCCTGCCTCCCCGCAGGAGCCCAACCATTTCTCCAGCCGGCACGCAGGAGGCATCAACTTCCTGTTCGCCGACGGTCACGTCAGGGCGCTGGGTGCGTCAGTGAGCTACGCGGTATTCAAAGCGCTCTCGACGCGGAGCGGCGGCGAGGCGATCCCGGAGAACTTCTGATGCGCCACCTGTTGTTGCTCATCGTGCTGTTGCTGGCCGGTTGCGGCGGCGGCCCGAAGATCGAGAAGCGGACGCCGATCACCCTGGACCAGATCCCGCCCGAGGTGATGAAGGTAGCACGCGAGAAGTTGTCCGACGTCAAGTTCGACCGTGCCTGGCGCAAGGAGAACGGCGAGTACGAGATCGCCGGCAAGAACAGGAACGGCAAGGTTCGCGAGATCGACATCAGGCCGGACGGCACGGTGACGGAGATCGAATGACTGGGCCACATTCCCATGCGTTGCCCGACCTGCTTTGCAGACCTTCAGGCAACAGACATTCACGCCGGCAGGTGTCCGGCATGTGCTGGGAGCCTTCCACGTCATCTGGCCGAGGGTGTGATAACCCAACGCCAGGAGATTCAGGCCACGCCACCGCCTCAACCGGTGCCCAAACCTGAAGTCAGCAGATCACGGCAACGGCGGGTTCCTTATGGCCTGTTGCTGGCCTCCGGCATTCAGTCGCTGTTGGTGCTGGCACACGTCGGCATGATGGCGCCAAAGGCCGTCCTAATCGCCTTTCCGGACATCATCGGGGAAGAGTCGTTTCTGCTGGCGCTGTGGTATGTCCTCGAGCTGGTGTTCATCGGGCTGACGGTCTGGGCCTACTGGCACTGCTGGCCTTCAGCCATTATGTGCCTGGTCGTCTGCATGCCAGGTTTCGTTTTGATCGACCTCTACCTCGCCGAGTTTTACAACTGGAGCGGAGTAGTCGAGATCCTCGCGATTGCCCTGATCGCAACCAGTCTGCTTATTCTCACCGACATTGTCCGTGTACTGATCGCTGTCCCTCAGGGCTCTGAATGAGACCCTGCCACGACGTTTCGTCATTGTGTCGCCCTCATCCCATCCGCTACTCTATCTCCGTAACCTCGCGCCTGTCCTCGTATCCTGGCTGGCGGCTCGCGATGGGCCGCTCTTGCGGAGACTGCCCTGATGACCGAGGAAACCGCTCCTCCCGGTGGCGACCCCACCTCGCCGCTCGTTGGCGATCCGTTCCCCGGCGAATTTCGGCTGGAACGGTTGCTCGGCCACGGTGCGTTCGGAGACGTCTGGCTGGCGCGTGATCTGTCGCCGCTCGCCCGACAGGTGGCGCTCAAATTCCTCCGGCTGAGCGGCCTGGGCGATCGGAACGACGAGGCGCTGGCGCTGCTCCGC
>JBFWRO010000521.1:0-2850 GCA_050248865.1 Thermomicrobiales bacterium
CTTCCGATCTGAAATTATCTGATTCCCAAGGGTTTTGCCATTCTGGCGACGCCTGGCGAGTTGAAAGTGCTCGAAGAAAATCAGAAGGTTCGAGATCGGAAGATTGCCCATCAGGAGCAGGATCTCAAGGAACTGGCCGATCAGATTGCGAAGATCACGCTCGAATTCGAGGCTCGCGCCGGAGCGCAAGGTCGGCTGTTCGGGTCGGTGACAGCAGGTGATATCGCTGACAAACTGAGCGGTGTCATCAAACAGGACATCGACCGACGGAAAATCGTGCTCGACGAGCCTATTCGCACGTCGGGTCAGCACAAAGTCACAGTCAACCTCGTGGGAAAGCTCAGACCCGTCATAACCGTGGTCGTCAATGGCCTGGTCGATGAGTCGGACGAATCACCGGCAGTGGATTCCGAGGAAGTTGCAGAGGCCGAAACGCCGCTTGCCTGAGCTGGCCTCGGCTGCGGGTTTTCACCGGGCCCGCACCTGCTAAACTGTCCGAGAACCCGGTCAACGTCCGTTCCTCCGGCCCGAGCGCTGACCGGATGATTGCTCCTACCCGCATCGGAGCCTGTACATGGTCACCGCAGTCGATCGTCTGCCGCCACACAACATCGAAGCTGAACAATCGGTCCTGGGCAGTATTCTGCTCGATCGTGACGCGATTATCGGTATCGCGACATCTCTCAAGTCTGATGACTTCTACCAACCCGCAAATGGAACGGTGTATCAGGCAATTCGCGATCTCTATGAGCGTCGCGAACCCACCGATATTCTGACTCTTTCCGATGAACTGACCCGTAGAGGACAAATCGAGCAGGTGGGTGGGCTCGCGTATCTGGCGTCCCTGATGGACGCTGTGCCGACCGCGGTCCACGTCGAGTACTACGCCAAGATCGTTGAGCGAACAGCCACAATGCGGCGGTTGATCGATGCCGGCGCCTTCATCGTGGGGCTCGGCTTTCGTGACGATCTTGAGGTTCAGGAAGCAATTGATAGTGCCGAACGTCGTGTCTTCGACGTCGCGCAGCGTCGATCCTCCACGGAGTTTGTCCAGATCCAGGCGGTGCTCGAGGAGCTGTTCGACAAACTCGACACCATTCAGCATGACCGCGGCTCCCTCGTGGGAGTGCCGACCGGTTTCCAGGAACTGGACCGTCTCACTGGTGGATTTCAAAAGTCCGATTTGATCATTATTGCTGCACGACCGAGTTTTGGAAAGTCATCGTTCGCGCTCGGTCTCGCTCACAACGCCGCCGTCCTGCATAACCGTACCGTCGGAATCTTCTCGCTGGAAATGCAAGCCGAACAAGTTGTGCAGCGCATTCTCTCGATCGAAACGTCAGTCGACATTCACAAACTTCGAACCGGCAACATTTCCGACCGGGACTGGATGGGGCTGTCTCGAGCGCTCGGTCGCGTGGGAGAGTCTCCAATCTTTATCGACGATTCCCCCACCCTGACCGTCATGGACGTTAAATCGAAATCTCGGCGGCTGCAGGCAGAACATGGCCTCGACCTTATCGTCGTGGATTACCTGCAATTAATGCAGGGCCAAAGGGCCGAAAATCGTGTCCAGCAGATAGCGGACATTTCGCGGGGACTAAAGTCCCTGGCGAGGGAGCTCAATGTGCCGGTAATCGCGCTCTCACAGCTCTCACGGGCGATCGAGAGCCGCACCGATCATCGTCCGATGCTTTCCGACCTCCGGGAATCGGGAGCAATTGAGCAGGACGCTGACATCGTCATCTTTATCCACCGGGAGGACAAGTACAACCCGGAGACCGACAAAAGAAATGTCGCCGAAATTATTCTTGCCAAGCACCGCAACGGCCCGACGGACAAATTCCAGGTTCACTTCTTCCCAAAGACCGCACGGTTTTCCCAGATGGAAACCATCAATGATCCAGGCATGTAGGCAATGGATTCTTTCCGCGACTCTGATGAAAGCACACCAGATTCCCCCGTTCACGTCTGCGTTCCCGTCCTATGGTTCGATGCATGGCTGATGTCCGCCGGCACTCGCGATGAGGCTATCGTGCTCGCTGCCTGCTTGCGATTGCAACATACCGAAGACGAGCAAATCGTTGTCGAAGAACACGACCTGCTGGGCAGCGGGTTGCTTTTGGAGGCTATCGGCTCCACTGAAGGGCAGACCGCAACGTCGAAGATCCTGAGAGCGCTGAACCGGGCGGTGAGAAGAGGAGCGCTCGTTCGCACCTGGATCGGTGACAGCGACGCCAGGCGCACCCGTTATCTCCTTCCTGCGAATGGAGAGGCGCCAGCAGAACGGAACCGGACGATGGAGGCAGTCGACCAACCCGCTGACGGCACTGTCCGTCAGTATCATCCGACAGGGCCTGCCGTGTTCACCGCCTACGAGGATGCCATTGGGTTATTGACTCCTTTGATCGCGGATCAAATACAGCAGTCATTGGAACGCTATCCCGCAGGGCAGATTCTCGACGCAATGCGCGAGGCTGTTCGAACCAACCGTCGCAATTGGCGAAGCATCCAGCGCATTCTCCAGAATTGGACGGAGTCAGGTGGCGGAGCAGAAATGGACATCGAGGTGAACCGTGAAGAAAGTCAGCGACGTGATCAGGAACATCTCGATCCCGATAAATACCGGGGAGAGCGACACCTCGACAGAGCCAGGCGGCTACAGGTGCGCGATTTGTAAGGATCGACAGTGGTTGCGCGTGGATGCGGAGCCGGGGCATCCAAACTTCGGGCGATTGTTTCCCTGCGAATGCCTCGTGCGGGAGCGAGAGGAGAAGATTGTTGGAGAGCTTTTCGATCTCTCTCAACTCCACTCGCTCTCGGAGATGACGTTCGATTCATTCAAAGATC
>JBFWRO010000522.1:0-2819 GCA_050248865.1 Thermomicrobiales bacterium
TTCGACCCGGTCAGAAACATCATGACCGACGATGGGTCGCATGGCTTCGACTCGCGCAAGGTGCTCGGCAAACTCCTCGACGACGTTATGCGCTAGCTTCCGGGCGGCTGGAAGCAGGGTGCGGCCACGTCTCCGTGCCGTCACCCTTGCTTCACCGCCACTCGCTTACTGCAACGGCATCGGCCCGCAGTTGTAGATCTCGATCGTGGCGCCGGCGCCAGGACCCACCTCGATCAGCCCCTCGGCGTTCGCCGAATCAGACTGTGCGGCGCACCATTCGAAATCGTCTTCGACCACCTCGAAGGTGCCCGACGCCTCCACGGTAACCGTGCCGTCCTCGCCGGTGACAGCCGGGATCGGCTGACCACCCTGCGCGGGGATCAAGGTGAAGGACACGCCGCCGCTATACAGCTCGCAGCTTGCTTCATTGACGACGTTTCCCTGACACCAGTATTTGACGATCGTGATCGTCCCCGGCGTTTCCGCCAGAATGTTGTACCAGTCGCATTCGAGATCTTCGCCAGGCAGCAGATCGATGCTGATTCGCCCCTCTGGTTCGATGATCGCGAATGGCGAGAAGGGATAACTGAAGGTGCGAACGTCGCTCGAGCAGGTCCCGATGTACGCGAGCTGGACGGAGTCGGGGATGTCCTCGGTCAGCAGATAGGTCCCGGGTTCGAGCTCACTGAAGGAGATCGTGGCGGGAGCGCCTCCTGTGCCAGTCGAAGCGCTCATCGACGTCGCGTCGTTTTCGAGGGTGAAAGTGATGTCCTCGGTCGGTTCGGCACACTCATTGGCCAGCGTCTGGTTCGGCTCGACCGGATCGTGCGCTGACTGGCAGGTGTACTTGTTGATCGTCAGCGATGCCGGTCCCGGGTCGACCTGCAGGTTGAACCAGGAGCAGCTCCACACCTGCGAAGGTTCCATCAGGTATCCCATGAGATTCGAAGAAGTGATGTTCTGCCCCTGGTATGGGCCCGCAGCAACGTCATCGGCAATCGCGCAGTAGACCTCGACCCAGTTGTACTGCTGGGGAACCTGCTCTCCCAGCGTTCCTTCACCAAGCGGCACGCTCTCGAAAACCACGCGCCCGCTGTTGTCCGTCTGCCCGGTGATGCCGGAGAGACCGGCCGGCGTCAGGGTGAAGGTCACGCCGTTGACAGGCGCCGTGCAGTTGCTGGCCAGCTGGTCGTAACCGGTGCCAATGCCGTAGCCTTCAGGGCATGCGTATTTGTCGACCACGATCGTGCCAAGCTGGGCAGGCACGTTGAACCAGTAGCACTCCAGCGAATAACCGACGTCAAGTGTCGCTGCAATCTCGTTGCCCGGGGTATCCATTTCGGTGTACTCACCGGGACCACTATTCTGGTCGTAGTTCGAGCAGAAGATGCGTGCCTTGCCGTATCCGTCTGGCGTGACCTCGGTGACGGTATAGGAATCGCCACTCGGCACCGTCCAGCCGACAGCGCCAGCTGCATCTGTGGTTCCCTGCAATCCGGTGGAAGGATTCGAGAGCACGAAATCGACGTCCGTATGGAAGTCGGTGCACTCGTTTGTCAGGTCGTCCAGGGTTGCGGCCGACCAGTCACCCTCCGGGCAGGCCCGCTTGTATACCACGACGTCACTCGTGTCGGCAGCGGGGACGTAGTTGAACCACTCGCAATCGAGCCCCTTACCGGCAGCAAGGTCATACGCAATCTGATTGCCTGTGGCATCCACTTCGTTATAGGTGGCCACACCGATCACACCGATGTCATAAGGTGTGCAGAAAACGCGGGAGAGCGTCATCTCCGCAGCAGTCTCGGCAACGAACCCCGTACCAGAAGGAAATTGGGGCCAGGTAATTGCCCCGGCCGCGTCGGTCAGCAGCTCGACCGGATCACCGCCGTCCGGGACGCGCGCAAAAGGCGCGCCCACCAGGGGCGCCGTGCAGGAGGCCCAGAGCTCGTCGATCGTGCCGGCGGCTTCGATGTCGAAATCGTCCGGGCAGCTCCATTTGTTCAGCCGGATTTCACTGCCGAGCAGGGCTGGTTCGTAGCTGAACCAGACGCAGTCCATCAGCTGCCCGTCAGGGATGGAATAGCTGATCGCGCCAGCAGCGACCGTGGATTCCAGAATCGTGCCGACCTCGCCTTCCTCATGGACTGAGCAGAAGACCCGCGTTTCGGCCGAACCCACATTGACTCTGGTAATCGACCCATCGCCAGGATCGCTCGATGCCCAGGAAACGGTCCCGCTGGCGTTCGTATTCTGCATCGCTGCGGCGCCACCGTTTGGCTGCAGAGTAAATGCGTCGTCGGCAACCGGTGTGAGGCACGCGGCATTCAGATCGCCAAACGCTCCACCCGCGAAGTCCACTTCCGGTGGACAGAGATAGTGCTCGACGGTGATCGCCCCCGAAGCAGCCGCCACAGGTTGCGCCGGCAGGAACGGCAGTAGCGCCATTGCCAGCATGATGATCAGCCCCACACGAGTGACTCGCGACGACCGCGCCATCCGTGCCGGCAGCGAAACAGAACGTGGCATTGAGATTCCTCCTGAACGACCTGATCGATGATCGGTTGAGGCAATTGCCTCTATCCTACCGTGTACATGAGCATTTCGAAAATCGCTTGCCTTCGACCGGCAACAGAGCCTCAAACGAGCCGCTCACGCGAATGGTTTCGGAGATCTTCTCTGCATTGCTACCGGTTGATCCTGCCCTTGGCGAATACCAGCGTTTGCTTTGGTCAGGCGACCCTCACCCGCCGACTGCTCCGCGGCTATACCACCGCGGTCAGCATACCGATCCTCACATTTGCTCTCGCAGCGTGGTTGCC
>JBFWRO010000523.1:0-2818 GCA_050248865.1 Thermomicrobiales bacterium
CCAGGGGTACCGCCAGCTATCTCGAAGTCGGTGCTGAACTAGGAATCCTTGCGGTCTTTGTCTCGTTACTCATGATCGGCGGGGAATTCGATCTCTCCCTGGGTTCGACGATCGGGGCAAGCGGGATGATCATCGCCCTGATGTCCGCCCAATATGGCTACAACATGTGGGTCGGAATTGGTTTGGGGCTGGTTTTCGCCGTTCTCGTTGGAATTACCAACGGCGTGCTAGTTCTCAAAACGGGTCTGCCGTCTTTTATCGTCACGCTGGCAATGCTGTTCATGATCCGGGGGGCGACCACCGGAATGACGCTCCGTATCACGAACCGAACCCAGGTCGGGGGATTGAAGGACCTGCCCGGTTACCAGTCGGCCAGTAATATCTTCGGTTACGAATACCGAATCTTCGGGGCGAGTTTCTCGGGAACCATCATCTGGTGGCTCATCCTGACTTTGATCGCCGGCTGGGTGCTGCTGCGAACGCGGTTTGGAAATTGGGTCACCGGAGTGGGAGGAAACAACCAGGCCGCGCGCAACGTGGGAGTCCCTGTTTCCCTGGTGAAAATCATTCTCTTTATTGGCACTGCAGTTTCCGCCTGGCTCCTGGCAACGATTCAGGTCATCAGCGCCGGGAGCGCTGACGTCCTGCGAGGTGAGTTCAAGGAGTTCTATGCCATTGTGGCGGCGGTGATCGGGGGAACACTCCTGACCGGCGGATACGGTTCGGTGATCGGAGCCGCCCTGGGAGCCTTGATTTTCGGGATGGTCCAGCAGGGAATCGTCTACGCCGGAGTAGACGGGCAATGGTTCGATTTTGTGCTAGGGGCAATGTTGCTGAGCGCTGTTCTGGTCAATCGATTCGTGAGGATGCGGGCGGTTTCGACGCGATGAGCACAGAACTTGATCAGGTTCCCGCGGTTGAGCTGCGGAATGCATCGAAGTATTTCGGCAATGTCGTAGCGCTCGAGTCGGTTTCGATCGCTGCCTCTTACGGGGAAGTGCATTGTCTGCTCGGCGACAATGGTGCGGGGAAATCCACGCTGATAAAGATCATCAGCGGCGTATTCAAGCCCGATGACGGTGAGATGCTTGTCGATGGGAAAGTCGTGCACTTCTCTTCCCCCCGCGATGCCCTGGAATTGGGAATCGCAACGGTTTATCAGGACCTGGCGATGATCCCGCTAATGAGCATCACCAGGAATTTCTTTCTCGGTTCGGAGCCCGTGAAAGGTTGGGGACCTTTTCGCCGTTTCGATCTGGACTCGGCTGCGGCCATCACCCGGGAAGAGCTCTCCAAGATGGGGATTAATCTTCGGGACACCAATCAGGCTGTAGGGACTCTTTCTGGTGGAGAACGTCAGTCTGTGGCGATTGCGCGCGCTGTTTACCACGGCGCCAAGGTGCTGATCCTCGATGAACCGACTGCGGCACTCGGAGTGAAGGAGGCTGGCGTTGTACTCAAATATGTCGCTCAGGCCCGGGCACGTGGCATAGCGGTCATCCTGATTACTCACAATCCGCACCACGCGTATCCGATTGGGGACCGGTTTACGCTATTGAACCGCGGCGGCGTGATGGACAACCGGACGTTTGCCAAGACCGAGATCAGCCGGGAAGAAGTCGTCAACATGATGGCGGGTGGCGAGGAACTCGATGAACTCGAACATGAACTGGCTGAATTTGCGCGGCGCGACCAGGCCATAGCATCAAGGCAAGCCTGACCTCTTCGCCGTGAACCGTCTCATCACAGCGCGTTGCGTGGAATCATCAGTTTCATGAATTGCTCAGCTGCACGTTCGAGGTGTCGCTTTCCGCGATCCAGAGAGATCTGAAAGTGGCCGGGCAGGTATGCGTCGAAGTCGATTTTGGCGACCTTCAGGGTACTCGACGCGTAATCCTGAATGGAACAGTCCGGAATGTTCTGGGCAATGATGGTGCCGCCCCAAAAAACGAGGTCTCCTGAGATGAGGGCGGTCTTCTCACCTCCCTCGACCAGGAATGAGACATGCCCGGCGCTGTGTCCCGGCGTCTCGAACACCGTGACCGCGAGATTGCCAATTTCGACCGTTACGCCTTCGGTCAGGGAGGGCGTCGCAGGACAGGGCTCGAAGACATAGTCAGCCGGATAGAATCCGCTTTGCTTGGCAAAGGGGAGGCTGATGGTTTCTTCGTCACCCGCTTCAAGGGTCGCCGCACAAAGCGGAGTGGCGAGCACTTCGAGTCCGAGTTTCCTGCGCAAATCAGCAGAACCGCCGGCGTGATCCGCATGGTAGTGGGTCAGGAGGAGTCTCGAAATCCGATCGTGGGAGATGCCGTCTGCGCCAACATTCCGGAGAATCTGCTCAGTCGCGCCATGCGGGCCTCCCATTCCGGCGTCGACAATGGCCGCGTCAGTTCCCCCATCAATGACATAGATGTGGCAGTCAAGCGGAGCGGATATATTGAACCCAGTGTCACCACCGCCCACCACAGAAAGCTCATTGGTCAAGCGCATCGACTGAACTCCTACAAAACACGCAGAAACGGCGCGTCATCGTACCGTGCGATCCAGATCCAGGGAATCACGCAATGGCATCCAACACCGCGTTGAGATCCGTGAAGACCAGGTCGGGTTTCTCGGGGAATGCGGCAATGTCGTCCCGCGTGGACACACCAGTCAGCACCATCAATGACAATGCGCCTGCGGTGTTCGCAGCGACAATATCCGTATCGAGTCTGTCCCCAATCGCCACCGTATCCGAAATCGCCACTCCCATATGCTCAGACGCAATGTCGAACAGCAGACCGCCCGGTTTGCCGACGATATCCGGCTGTTGTCC
>JBFWRO010000524.1:0-2817 GCA_050248865.1 Thermomicrobiales bacterium
TCGACGAAATTGGCTGCCAGCCAACGCTCGTCCACCTCCGCAGTGCCCATGTCGATCCGGACCCACCAGTAGGATCCACCGACGACCGGGCCATCGAGAACTTCGAATTCTTCATTTGCGCGAACCAGTGCCACGGTCCCTACTGAGGTGCTCGGCTCGCTGCGCACGTTGAGCGTCGAGACGCTGACACGGATCCAGTCGCCCGGCAGGATGTTTTTGTAGGTGGGAGTGCTGGAGGCTGTCGGTTCGTCTGGCCCCTGGACTTCTTCATCTTCTGCGGCAGCAAAGGCGGTACCCGTTGCGTCGGCTGAGGCCTGAGTCTGCATCGCTGCAGCAGCGCTTGCTTCCGCATCAGCGGCATCTTGAGTCACCTGTGCTGCCGAGGCGGTTTCGATCGCGGCGGCATTCGCTGTGCCAGTTGCCGCGTCTGACTCCGCTGTCTGAGCAGCTGCCACTGCCTCCGACGTCTGAGCGGCCGAAACTGACTCAGCGGTCTGCGTTGCGCCTTCGTCCGCAATCTGCGGATCGTCCTGGGCGAGCGCGAGCTCGGGTGACGCGAGCCAGAGCGACTGGCCCAACACCATACACAGTAAAAGCGCGAAAACGACGGTACGTTTCACCTTTGCCTCCCCGGTCCCTTCGCGACCCGGAGGTCACTCCCTATAGTCCCGCTGATAGTCTACAGCCTTCACCTCGATTTCGGAAGTCGCCATGTTGCCACAGGAATAATTGATCTAGCATGCCTAACCGGTATTTTTCAACGCCCCGGCGATACCATTGAAACTCAGAAGGACTGGCCGCAACAGTTTGGCCGGATCGCCGCCATCGCGTAATCGCTTCAAGAGCTCTACCTGAACGAATGACAAGGGATCGACATACGGATTACGGCGATCGATCGACGTCTGGATCACCGCTTCGCGGTCGAGCAATCGCTGCTGCGCGGTGATCTGCAGCAGGCTGTCACACGTTCGCCGGTACTCCTCCTGGATCATGTCCCAGATGCGATCGCGCAGCTCCGGTGGGTCGACGAGCTCGACATACCTTTCGGCGATGGAAAGATCTGCCTTGGCGAGCACCAGTTCGGCGTTGGCGAGGGTCGCGGAGAAGAAGGGCCAGGACCGCTCCATTTCCTGCAGGTGGTCGAGCCCAAATTCCTCGATTGCCTGCTTCAGCGCCGACCCGAGCCCGTACCAACCGGGCAGGAGAATGCGGGATTGCGTCCACGAAAAGACCCATGGAATTGCCCGTAAATCCTCGATTCGGCGAGACTGTGTCCGTCGCGCCGGGCGAGACCCGATTTTCAGCTCTCCGAGTTCGCGGATTGGCGTCGCCTGTTCAAAGAAGGACACAAGCCCGTCATCCCCGTAGATCAAATCCCGATACGCGGTCGACGACCAGTCGGCCATCCGCGACACGGTCATTTCATACCGTTCGAGATCTTCAGGATCAGGAAGCTCAAGAATGCCGACGGTGCTGACAAGCACAGCACCTGTGACCAGTTCGAGCTCGCGCACGGCGATTTCCGGAATGCCGTAGCGCCCTGCCACGACCTCGCCTTGTTCCGTAAGCTTGATCCTTCCCTGAACTGTCCCCGCTGGTTGGGCAAGAATTGCGATGTTTGTTGGTCCGCCGCCTCTGCCGATCGACCCGCCGCGACCGTGAAAAAAGGTAAAGGGAATGCCTCTCTCCTCGAAAAGCCCGGTCAGGCTGACTTGCGCGTCGTAGAGCGACCAGGACGAGGCCAGGTACCCGATCTCCTTGTTCGAATCGGAGTAGCCGAGCATCACTTCCTGGTCCCCTCCCCAGGCATTTTGTGCTGTCCGGTACACGGGTTCGTCGAGCAATGTCTGGAACAGTCCACGCCCCGCGGCAAGCGACGCGCCCTGTTCCAGGAGTGGCGCGATCTTCAACCTGGCGCCGTCGCCTCCCGTGTCGGCAAGCTGGTTTTCCTTCATCAACAGGAGAACCTCGAGCACGTCCGATGGCTGTTCTGCACCTGAAATGACGTAGGTCTCGAGGGCGTCACGGTGCCCACTGTCCATCAGCTCCCGGGCAATGCGGAACGTGCCGATGACATCCTGGGCAGCAGGCGACAGGTGACTGATATCGGCCGGGGTCAACGGCCTGGGATTGCTGATCTCCCGGGCCAAAAGGGTGCGCTTGAGGTCCTCAGGAAGATCCGCGTAGCCGCTGACGACACCGACAGCCTCGAAGAGCTCGCCAACGGTTTGCTCATGCCGGCTAGCATGGTCACGCAGATCGAGCCTGGCATAGTGAAATCCGAAGACTTCCACCAGTCTGATCAGATCGTGCAAGTCCCCTCCGATGATCAAAGGCTCTCCCTGGTCGATCAGGGCGGATTCGATGACGCGAAGATCAGCGAGGAGCTCGCCGGGCCCGGCATAGCCGCCTGGAGCGCTCTCGCGCGACGCTCGGACTCTCTCCCGCATGAGGGTCAATACCTGGCGATATCGTTCGTCGCCATTTCTCTGCTGCAACTCGGTTGCGAGCTCAGGAAAGCGCTCCCGATTCTCATCGAGCAGACTGTCCAGCAAAGGTGTGGTGCCGGCGACGATGTCCGAAACCGAGATGCGACCTGCGACCTGGCCGAGCACGGCGTCCAGCGAGCCCAGGCAGGAGTCTCGCATCAGGTTCAGGGTTTGCCGGGTCACTTCCGGCGTTACAAAGGGGTTGCCGTCCCGGTCTCCCCCCACCCAGGAGCCGAATGTGAGAAACGGCGGCACGGCGATCGTTTCGCCCGGATAGTACTCGGCGATCGCTTCTTCGATATCGCGATAGATCTCCGGCAATACCGAA
>JBFWRO010000525.1:0-2811 GCA_050248865.1 Thermomicrobiales bacterium
ACTCCAAGGGCGGCGAGGTCGCGCTCGAAATCGCCGGATTCGACCAGAACCTGGAGCATCAGAGCCGTGCCAAAAAGATTGGTGCGGACGACCGCGCTGAGTGGGAGTTGCGTCGCGCGGTCGCCGAGGCCGATTTGGTCGTCCTCGCCACCCCGGTTCTTGCCATGAAGGACATCATGACCGACATCGCACCACTGCTGAAGTCGGGAGCCGTGGTGACCGATACCGCTTCGACGAAGGCCGATGTCATGCAATGGGCGAAGGAAACGCTGCCCACGACCGTTCATTTCATCGGGGGCCACCCGATGGCCGGCAAGGCGGAAAGTATCGATGGCGCTGAGGCGACCCTGTTCACCGGAGCAACCTGGTGTATTTGTCCTGCGGTGAACGCGAATGACGAGTCCGTTCGCACGGTGCTGGGCATGGTTGCCGCCCTTGGCTCGGAGACGTTCTTCGTCGATCCGGTCGAGCACGATGCCTTCGTCGCAGGAATCAGTCACCTGCCGTTTGTCGTATCTGCATCGATCATGAACGCGCTTACTGCAGATTCGGCATGGAAGGATATGAAAACATTGACCGCCGGCGGGTTCCGCGATACGACCAGGCTCGCCAGCGGAAGTCCTGCCATGCACCGCGACATCGTCCTCACCAACACCGCGTCTGTACAGCGATGGATCGCCTCGCTCATCGAACAGCTCGAGGATTTCCAGTCTCGGCTTCGAGCGGACACCGAAGAGGAACGGGCGGCGGCCATCGATGAATTCTTCACGAATGCCCGCGATCGCCGCGCTGAGTGGGCTGTGCAGACATCGCGAGAGTCAGAATTACTTGGATCGACGCCGGATGCGGCGTCAGAGGGCCTGGGTGATCAGATGAGCCGCATGTTCCTGGGAGGTTTCATGCGGAAGAAAAGAATCAGCTCGACTCCACCTGCCAACGGATCGGTCGAGCGTCGCTAATTGACCGCCTGCTGCCGGTTCGCCATTCCCCGCTCGATGCTCACAGCCCGTAGCCTGGCCATCGCGGGCGACCCTGGTCACCAGTCTCAGCGTCACAGATCGAGGTCCACAGGCACGCTCTTCGTGGCGCTCGTTGCCAGTTGACACTCGCCTTTCCGGCCTAGGGGATGAGCTGCCAGCTCTTTGGCAATGCATAGTGGTAAAAGCGATTGACCGGATTTCCGTCTTCCCGGAAACGTCCCCGATCCCGGCGCAACACCTCGCCATACGCATTCTGTATTTGAACGATGCGGCGCTCCGGCAGGTTGAACAGCACAATCCCCAGCCGCTCTGGCAACAGGCTCAGATTGCGAAACTGCTGGTTGAGCACGCGAAACGCCGGTTGTTCGTCCACCCGCTTTCCGGCCAGCCAGTTGTCCATGCTTGCCTGATCGCCACAGACCACATGCTCGTCGAAACGAGCCAGTTCGAATTTGACCCGATCGACAAACTCCGGATCGTAGGAGCGTATCCTGTTCAGCAGCGCGTCGATGCTCTCCGGTTCATGGCTGCATCCGGCAACGAGCACCTTCAGGCAATGCCCGGGACCAGCGAAACTCACCGTTCCTGCCGCATCGATAACCGTGAAACGCATCATGGTGAAAGGGATCCGAATATGAGAAGGAAACCACTCGCCGACCCTTGTGGCGGGTCTATTACTGTACCATTGGGTACAGTGATTCGACCTCCGGGAATTGCCCCATGAGCACCATCGATTTCGAACCAGACAACCACAAAAAGTCGGCGCGGCAGCTGTGGGAAACCGAGCTCGAAGAGATTCTCGCCGCATCAGACCGGGAGGCCACTCCCATCGAAAAGGCCCGTAGCAAGGTTGTGACGGCCCGCTATCAGACACCTGCAAAAGCGGAATCCGTGGCATCGAGGTTGCGAGGCAAATGGTCCTCCGGGATGTGGATGCTCGTCTTCCTCGGTCTTGTTGCACTGACGTTTGCGTTGCGTCACTATTCGCCGCTCCTCGGCAGATTCTTTGCCCTCGCGGCAATTGTTCTACTCATCGTCATCCTTGGACGCGCCCTGTTTCGGACTGGTTCTCCCAAAGTCCCGCCGTCCCAGATGTGGCGCGGTCGCGATATGTCCATAGGCGACCAGCAGAAGTCCTGGAAAAGCCCGGTTTTCGGCCGCAGAGATCAGCCGTGACGACTCTTTCCATCAGCTGATCAACTCGATCAGCAGTCTCTCGCCGGCCGCATCATCGACTTCCGCAAATTGAGCGCTTGTTCCGCGGAATCCCGCCAGCCAGGCCGCTCCCGTCATGGGTTTGCCGCCAGCTGGCTGGACTTTGTGCAGCAGTACGCAGTCTTTGCCGCTTTGCACCATCAGGTGTCCACCGACGAGGAGAAAGCGCCCCGGCACCGCCCCCGTGTCGCAATCCGTAACTGCCGAGACGTGAATCTGCAATTGCTGGCCATCCGCCATGGTCCACGCTCTTGGCCATGGCCACATCGCGCGAACCTGTCGCTCGATATGAATCGCCGGAACGGACCAGTCGACCACGCCATCCGACTTCACGATTGGCCGCGTCATCGATGCTCCGTCGTCCGATTGTCGGACTGCTTCTAACTCGCCGTTCGCGATGCGCGGGAGCTGGTCGATCACCATCTGGGCCCCCAACATCGATAGCCGGGCGGTAAGTACGTCTGTCGTGTCGTTGTCGTAAATCGGCGTCGTGACGGAGGCGTACACCGGCCCCGTGTCGAGGCCAGCATCCATTTTCATCAGGCTCACGCCCGTCTCGGCGTCGCCTGCCAGGATCGCTGCGGCTATCGGACTGGCGCCTCGATAGCGCGGCAAT
>JBFWRO010000526.1:0-2809 GCA_050248865.1 Thermomicrobiales bacterium
TTCATCAAATGCAACTGAAGAAGCGGTGACAACGCCAACCAGCACCAACAAGGAACGGCGGTCGATGAAAGATTTCAAGTCCATGCGCTTGGCCTCCTTGATTCAGGGATCGTTCCTTGTGAGCAGCTGCGACCGGGACGAGTGATGATTCTTGCTCGGTCAAACGTCCGGGAGCCCCGATTCGAGTCGGAAAGTGAAAGCGAACCCGTGAATAAGGACTTTTGTCGCGGCGTACCGAATGCAGATCATTTCCTGGTCAAATGCCAATGTGCCGCTGCCCGTGGAGTACAATCGGGCCTGAGTGCCGCGCGTGGCATGCGTCACTGTCACGCCACTAGATATGTCTACGGAGGTCGGTCGCGGAATGGCCTATCGCTTCTTACTGGAGGTTCCCGAAACGTTGGCCGATACGGCAAACGTGGCAGTGGCACAGGCTGGTGATGCGGAAGTGGTCGTTGTCCGGCCTTCGCATGGACTTGGCATCGACGATCCTTACGTTGATTTGACCGTAGCGGCACAGACATTGCGGATTGTTGACACCTTGCATACATGGTTTGAATCTCTGCCCGCGCCTCGTCCTGAAATTCGGGTTCTCTTGCATGGTGGTGAGCGTCATCCCCTTTCCGAAGTTGATCGCGGAAGGCTTGTTGCTCTCATCCGGCGCGACCAGCCGTGGGTTGAGCGTTCGATGCCCAAGGTTGGAGAGCATGAGCCAACGATAGAGCCAGCGGGCTTTTCCACGGGTGTCGGGGCGACCGCGATTCCCGCCAACGGTGCGGGTGCGACGGTCGCTGCGGTTCTAGAGGACGCACCGGCGAGCATCGAAGCAGCGCCCTCAGGCTTTGCTATACAGGGCATCAACTACGTACTGATCCAGGTAAACGAGTTGTGGAAGGCTGAAGAGTTCTACCAGTCGTTTCTGAACATGCGACTACTCGGACGCATGCGACGAGGGCCAGACGGCACCCAAGTCCCGTTGCCCGCGGACTACTCCTGGGAACGAGCCATGCAAACAGGTGAATTGGCGGAGACAACCTTCCTGGCGAATGGTCCGCTGTCGATCGCAGTTCAGCGTGTTGGTCTTGCATCGCGCCTGGGACAAGGGCCGCTTGAATTGGTCTCACTCGGTGTCGACGCCAGAACATTTGCCACCATGAAGAGTCAGGTTCTGATGCGTCCTTTTACCGTCTTGCAGTCGGGCGTTGCCTCATTTGTCTTCCGCGATCCATTCATGGTCAATTGGGAGATTGCCGTGGTTGGTTCTGTGCCGCTGATTCCATCTTGACTGAAGTTCGCCATGCTTGACGCCTACCGCGATCTCATCGATGAATTGCTGGAGACTCCAACTGCGATACGCGATGCGCTCGCTAACCATCAGAAGGAAGCTTCAGCCGACCAGATCGCTATGCAGATTGCTCTCATTCGTGACCACGATCTGAGGACCCTCGAACTTGCCCGGACAATAATGCAGAGGCAGGATGCCTTGATCGATGATTCAGTACCACTGGTCACTGAATCAGGACAAGCCCTCGAGCAAGTCCTGGGGGAAATGGACGTGGCGCGTGGGGATCTCGTATCGCTTCTGATCAATCTTTCGTTGAAGGATTGGGAGCGAACGGCGATCCTGAAGTCTGGCGGCGAGATTACTATCGGTGACATGATCGAGGATCACGTTGAATTTGATGAAGCAGCGCGAGCTCGTCTTCGGGATATCGTCAGGGCCGAGTGATTGCGACGGACGTGAAATCAAGCGGAGAAGTGCGCTTGTTGTCTGCCGATCCTGCAATGTCGCCTGTTAGCCCGCGTTCAATTCGATCCGGAGCATGGAAGTGATATCGACACCAGTTGTCATCGTTGGGGCAGGGATGGCTGGACTTACCTGCGCAGTCGCCCTTCGAGAAGCTGGAATAACATCAGTTGTGCTCGAGTCGTCGTCGACTATTGGAGGGCGCGTCAACACCTCCGTGAGTGCAGATGGATTTGTGGTCGACCGGGGATTTCAGGTGCTGTTGACGGCATCGCCCGCGGTGGAACGATGGATCGATCGTCGCGCACTCAATGCTCGGGCGTTTGGATCTGGCGCCCAGGTATGGACCGGCCGCCGTCTTATACCCGTAGTAGACCCGTTGCGACATCCGGCCGGCCTCCTTCGCGATGTGACGAGCCCTGTTGCTACTGCCGGCGACAAAGTGCGGTTTGCCCGCGAAGTTGGGCGCACGCGACTCGCGACGTGGGAAAGTGCGAACGCGGCGGCAAGATCACTAGGGAACGATCGCTCGATCGTTGAGTATCTGTGGACACAAGGATTTAGCGAGCGTTTCGTCAACCGACTGTCTCGCCCATTTTGGGGCGGTATCACGCTCGATCCGCTTCTATCAAGCAGCGCCGGTCTCTTCCTTTCATCTCTCGGCCTCTTTGCGCGAGGTCTTGCTGTTTTGCCGCGAGGTGGCATGGTGGCGATGCCACGGCAGTTGGCCGACCGGCTTCCGGCGGACTCGATTTCCCTGGAGACTCCCGTATCTTCTGTTGTCATTGAAGATGGGCGAGCGAGTGGCGTCCAATCTGATCGGGGATTGATCGCGGCAGAAGCCGTGGTTATTGCGACGGACCCAACCGCGGCTGAGGGCCTGCTGGAAACCACCCTAGGAACGGTGGCTCGTGATGGCCGGCCCTGTGTTACCGCGTATCTTGCTGGACCAAGACGGCCGAAGTCTGGGCCATTCTTGCTTTTGGATGGCTCACGGTCTCTGACCGTCAATCACGTCGTTCCGCTCTCCGAGGTTCAGCCTTCGTATGCTCCGGTGGGGCA
>JBFWRO010000527.1:0-2808 GCA_050248865.1 Thermomicrobiales bacterium
CTCCGGCCCAAGTTGCCACCAGGAACCAGGACATGACCAGCAGGGAGATCAATGCGACAACGAGCAGCCGACCTCTGCTCGAACCCTCCGACCAGCCGTAAAAAATCGCGGCGATTAGCACGCCAACCGTGCATATGAACATCAAACGAGCTGCACCGAAGGCCCGGCCAAGATCGGCGTCTTCGACGGCCTGCCTCTCCCATTCGGGTCCCTGCGAGACGAGACTTCGGTCCAATTCGACCAGGGCGCCATAACCGAGGCCACCGATCACAAATAGGAAGAGCGCAGTGATGACAACACCCCGATAGGCTGTCTGACTCATCATTTTCGCTCCTTCGCTGTTCTCCACCCTGATGTGTAGAGTGGTGGTTTCATCGTCCCGGGCGCAACCGATCGAGGAGCACTGCCGAGACAATTTCGTCACGAATTGTGCGGAGATCGATCAAAGCTGGAGGAATCGATCACGACAATTTCAACGGCGAATGAGGCGCTGAATGCCGCGATCTCCAGAGCAGAAAGCCAGTTCATCGTGAAAGGGTTCCACCCACGTGCAGGCTGGATGTGTTAGGAGTAGATGCTGGCGACCCAGGCGAGGGCGAGGGCGCCGACGGCGATCGCGGTGCAGGGAAACGCGGCCATGATGCCCGCTCGAGAGGATCGTCGCCAGATCAGCCAGTTGACGCCGATGGCGGCCAGACCGATGAGAACCGAAGCAACCAGCCAGCCACCAATGTCATTCGCCCCATACCCGGACGCAGCCGCGACGACCACGGTCGCCAGCAGCGAACCCCAGCAGGCGATCAGCGAACCTCTCTCTCCGAGCCGGGTGGAAATCATGCGCAATCCAGCGGAGCGGTCGGCTTCGACGTCGGGAACCGACTGTGCCAGATGGATGGCGAAGGTGGCCGGGATACCGATGACGTAGAGGGCGAGCAACTCGGTCTCGAAGGCGCCGAAAGACACCGCCACCCAGACCGGCAGGAGGGGCAATGCCACCAGATACGGAAGCCAGGCGAGCTGAGTCCCTTTGAACCAGAGGCTGTACGCCACGCCGATGCCGGTCCCCAGCGTGAGGAGCGCCAGTGATTTCCACCCGAGCGCGGCGCCGGCGATCGCCATGAGCAGGAATCCGGCGAGACCCATTCCGGCCGCACCTCGAGTCGAGACCAGACCAGCAGGCAGCGGCTTGTCGGGTTTCACCCGGGCATCGATGGGAGCGTCGACGATCTCATTGACGACGCCGACCACGATTTGGCCCCCCAGCATCGCCAGGAGCAGCAGGGATAGCCGGGAGGCGGTCATGTTCTGGCCGCTGATGACCCAGGCCAGTCCCGCGGTCGCGGAAAGCACCGCCGCGATCGGAACGAAATGTGGCAGGCGGAGCCAGGCGAGCAACGTTGCGATGCGCGGAGCGATGGCGACCTCCTCCCTGCCTTGCAGATCCCCCTCGACGATTCGCACGCCGGCGACGTGTGCAAAGTATGCGTTTCGCGAGGGGGTATTCGCTGAGCCTCATCCCTGTCGCCGGAACTGGGCAAAACAGGGGTGCTGTACCATAGGAGCAACATCTTAGGAGGGAGATGCGATGGGGATCGTTTCGTGGGTGATCTTCGGGACGATTGTTGGCTGGGTCGCCGCCAAGCTGGCGGGAAATGACAACCAGCAGGGGATCGTGCTGAACACGGTTCTGGGCATCATTGGCGCGCTAGTTGGTGGATTTCTCTGGGAGCTGGTGCAGGATGATGAGGTGCAGTTTGGCTGGGATATCGGCAGCTTCGTGATTGCCGTTCTGGGCGGCGTGGTGGTCTCATGGGGCTATGCATATCTGACCAGGAACCGGGCCTGATTGCGCGCTCACCCGTCCAGGCATCCTTGAAGTGTCGGTGACCCTCGCGTATTCTGTGCCGGTTGCGCTGGCGGCCCACAGCACAGTGCCGGCGCCGTTCCCTCGCGTTCCCGTTTTGATCTGAACTCACCCACCGGAAGCTCATGCGCTCGATTCTTCATCGTGGTGACAAATTCCAGCCCCTGCCGACGGATGATGATCGTCTCGATCAGCAAATTCCTGGCGACCTCTGGAAGAAGTGCCCCAAGTGCGCCGAGCTGATCTACAGCCGCGAGCTGGAAAACAATCTGCGGGTTTGCCCGAAGTGCGGTCATCACTTTCGCATTGGGGCGCGGGAACGTATCGAGCAGCTCACGGATGAGGGATCGTTCTCCGAATGGGATGCCGATGTCCTGCCGGCAGATCCTTTGCAGTTCGTCGACCCGAGCGGCGCCTATTCGGACAAACTGATCGCCACACAACGAAAAAGCGGCGAATCCGAGGCATTGATCACCGGTCACGGGCTGGTAAATACCCGTCCGATCGCTCTGGCGGTCTGTGATTTCGACTTCCTGGGCGCCAGCATGGGATCGGTGTTCGGCGAAAAGCTGACCCGGGCCATCGAGCGGTGCGCGGAAAGCGGCATGCCGCTGTTGTCGGTCAACGCGTCGGGCGGCGCCCGCATGCATGAGGGTCTTTTTTCGCTCATGCAGATGGCAAAAACGGTGGCGTCGTTCTCCCGGCTGGGAGAAGCGCGGGTCTTGCACATCTCGCTGCTCGCCGATCCCTGCTACGGAGGGGTGACGGCCAGTTATGCCACGATTGCCGACATCATCATCGCCGAGCCGGGCGCGCTGATCGGCTTCGCCGGGCCTCGCGTGATCGAGCAGATTACCAAGCAGAAATTGCCGGAGGGATTCCAGACCGCCGAGTTCCAGCTCGAGCATGGCATGATCGACTTCATCGTCGAGCGCGGCGATCTG
>JBFWRO010000528.1:0-2798 GCA_050248865.1 Thermomicrobiales bacterium
GTGTATCCGTGCGATGCGCAAGCCTTCTTGTTCACGTCGAGATAACGGCCGGTTTCCGGGTCTATGATTTCAATGGCGACGTTCGTCTGGTCAATCAGCGTGCGAAACAGCACCAGCGATTCCCCCGCCTTTTTCCGCTCGGTGATGTCCTCGCCTGAACTGAGCGTGCCCAGGACCTTGCCCGTCGGGTCGCGCAAAAGCGTGTTGTGCCAGGCGATCAACTTCTCCTCGCCGCCCTTGCAAACGACAATGTTTTCGTGGTAGGTGGTGTTCAGGCTCGCGATCAGTTCATCAAAGCCGGCCTGGAGCGATGCCCTATCCCTCTCCGAAATGAATTCGTCGATCCAGCGCTTGCCGAGGATGTCCTCGGCGGGTTGGCCGAGGATCTCACATCCTTTTTTGTTGATCAGCGTGACACGCGTGTCGAGGTCGAGGGCGAGCAGCATGACGGCGGCGACATCCAGATAGCTCTGCGCCCGGTTCTTCTCGGCAAGGATCTCAGCCTCAGCTCGCTTGCGCTCGCTTACATCGCGGTAGGTGAGGACGATGGCGTTGGTGGGAGCCTCGTCCAGACGATTGACTCCGGTGAGTTCCAGCCAGGGCCAGGTCCCGTCGGCAGTCAGCCCCCGGAAGGTGGCGCTGGCCGACACTCCGGGCGTGCGGGCTAGCTCCTGAAAAATCCGCAGCAGTTCGGGCAAGTAGTCCGGATGCACCAGCTCAAGCGCGCTCCGGCCCAGGAGCTGGTCCGGGGCATGCCCGAGGATGCGAATCGTCGCCGGGCTGGCGTAGAGGATTTTCCCCTCCCGGTCGACGAGAAGGATGCCATCGTAGATCTTCTCGATCAGCGCCCGATACCAGGTCTCTCTGTCGCTCAGCGCCTCCTCGATGCGCTGTCTCTCTTGGCGGAGATGTTTTTGCTGCACGGCCTGCAACACCGCCTGGCCCAATCGCGCCAGGCGATCCTTGAGCACATAATCGGCCGCCCCCTGCTTCATGAGCGCCACCGCCAGCTCCTCGCCGATCGTGCCCGACACGATGATGAACGGCACATCGAAGCCGAGCTCTTGCAGCCGTTCCAGGGCGCGCACCGAATTGAATTGGGGTAACGTGTGGTCCGAAAGGATCACGTCGAGGTTCGCATCCAGGGCGGCCAGATACTCGCTTTCCGTGTCCACGCGCCGCCAATCCGGTGCGAAACCCGCCTTGCGCAGCTCCTCCACCATGAGCTCGGCGTCGGCCGGCCGGTCTTCCAGGATCAGTACGTTCAGAGGGGCGTCCATGGCTATTTCACTTCGCTTTGCGGCATTGGCGCAAGCAGATTGACGCCGAGCCAGTAGATGCAAAGATGGGCGATCAGTTCGGTCAACTTTTCGAACTCCACCGGTTTGACGATGTAACTGTTGATGCCCAGGCGATAGGTCTCCTCCACGTCCTTCTCTTCACGAGAGGAGGTGAGTACGACCACCGGAATCAACCGCGTGCGCGGATCTTCGCGCAGACTACGCAGCACTTCGATGCCGCCGACCTTGGGCAGTTTGAGATCGAGCAAAATCAGTTTGGGAACATTTCTGCAGTCGCGGCCGGCGTACGGACCGGCGCCGAACAGGTAATCCAGGGCCTCGACGCCATCGCGGACGACGTGGACCCGGTTGGCCTGGCGCTGTTTCTCGAAGGCGGCCATCGTCAATTCGACATCGCTGGGGTTGTCCTCGACCAGGAGGATCTCGACCCTTTGATAATCAGCGTTCGCATTCTCAGGCATGGCCGGGCCTCCTTCCGAGCGTGAAAGAGAAGGTGGCGCCTTGATCGACCTTGGCGTCGGCCCAGATGCGGCCCCCATGGCGATGGACGATGCGCTGCACCAGGGCCAGACCGATGCCGGTGCCCTCGAATTCCTCGGCACTGTGCAAGCGCTGGAAGACACCGAAGAGCTTGCCGGCGTATTGCATGTCGAAACCGACACCGTTATCGCGGACGAAGTAGACCGTTTCGCCATCCCCCTTCACCCCGTCCTCTCCCGCCTGGGCAGAGGGAGAGCTGTAGCTGCCGACGGCGATCCTGGCGGGGTCGCGCTTGGCCGTGAATTTAAGGGCGTTGCTGAGCAGGTTGAACCACAACTGTTTGAGCAGGTTGCCATCCCCCCAGCACTCGGGTAGGTCGCCATTTTGAACTTCGATCTTGCGGTCATTTTGCTTGGGTTGCAATTCCAGCATGCACTGCCTGACGAGTTCCTTGGGATCGACCGGGTTCAGTTGGATCGACTGCCGACTGCTTCGGGAAAAGTGCAGGAGGTCGTCGATGAGCTGACTCATCTGGCGGGCGTTGTCCGAGAGCATGTGCAGATAGTGCTGCCGCTTCTGGGGCGGCGTTTCGTCGGTGGACTCTTGAAGAAGATGCACGAAACCGTCGATGGCCCGCAACGGGGCGCGCAGATCGTGGGAGACGGAATAGGCGAAGGCTTCCAGCTCCTGGTTGGCGGCTTCGAGTTCGGCGGTACGCTCCTTGACTCGGCGCTCCAGCTCGATATTCAGTTGCTGAATCGCGTGTTGCTGCTCACGCACGACGGCGTTGGCCCGCACCTGCTCGGTGATGTCGCGGATGTTGCACTGGGCACGCAGTTCGTTGTCGACCGGGTAAACCTTGCTGACAAACTCCACCTCGACAGATCGACCAGACTTGGTGACGATCGGCAAATCCGCATAGCGGATGTAATGGTCCGTTTGCAATTTCGCGAACCCGTTTTTACTCTGATCGATGTCCTGGAACAGGCCAATCTCCCAGAGCTTTTTCGTCAACAT
>JBFWRO010000529.1:0-2792 GCA_050248865.1 Thermomicrobiales bacterium
CTGGCATCCGCCGACGAAGGTGAGCAACTGGAAGCGGGCGAAATCCTGGTCGGTGTGATGACCACCCCGGACTGGGTGCCCTATATGCGGCTCGCTGCCGCAATTGTCACGGACAGCGGAGGGATGACCTCTCACGCCGCGATCATCTCGCGTGAACTGGGTGTTCCCTGTATCGTCGGGACGCGCACCGCGACCACCGACCTCAAAACCGGCACAACCGTGACGGTCGACGGCGCCCTGGGCGTCGTGTACGAAGGCGATCTCACGCGGGAACTGGCCGGGGCCCCGCAGCAGCCAGGTGCTGCGGTGTCCGGTGCATCTCAACCGGCTGCACCCGTTACAGCGACACGATTGATGGTCAATCTTGCGGAACCAGAGCGAGCTGTAGAGGTATCCCACATGCACGTCGATGGCGTGGGCCTCCTGCGTGCAGAGTTCATGCTGTTGAGCGCGCTCGAAGGAACGCATCCTCGCAAACTGATCGCCGATGGCAAGGGAGACTCATTTGTCGAGCGCATGGTCTCCCAATTGCAGATTTTCGCCGATGCGTTTTACCCGAGGCCGGTGATCTATCGCTCGACTGATTTCCGCACGAATGAGTTCCGTGGCCTGGCCGGGGGCGAAGCGTTCGAACCGGTGGAAGAGAACCCGATGATCGGGCTTCGCGGAGCATTTCGATACGTCCATGACCCCGAGATGTTCAAGCTCGAGCTCGAGGTGCTGAAGCGAATCAGGGCCACGCGACCGAACATCCAGCTCATGATTCCATTCGTTCGCACGGTCGGCGAACTGGGGTCCTGTCTGCGGCTGGTGGATGAATCGGGCCTGAAGGATGATCCCCATTTCGAAATCTGGGTCATGGCGGAGGTTCCTTCGATTCTCTTCCTCCTGGAAGAGTATGCCGCACTGGGCATCAAGGGCGTGTCGATCGGCTCCAACGATCTTACGCAGCTGATGCTCGGTATCGATCGGGACAATGACACGCTGGCGCCACTTTTCGATGAGCGGGATCCGGCAGTGGTTGGGGCGATTCGCCAGATCATCAGCGAGTGCCGAAGACTGGGGCTGCACTCGTCGATCTGCGGTCAGGCTCCCTCAGTCCACGCGGACTACGCCGAGACGCTGGTGAGATTCGGCATCGACTCGATCTCGGTCAGCCCCGACCAGATCGATCAGGCGCGGCGCAACATCGCCGCCGCAGAGCAACGGCTCTTGCTGGAAGCTGCACGCGGAGGCTGACCCGGCCTTCCGGAATCGGCACGGAAAACGGGGTTCCGTGCCTGTCGCAACGCGATCAGACGATGTGGTCGCGCACGGCGGCAACAGCCGCCGCGCTGCGGGAGGAGACGCCGAGTTTCTGGAGTATGCGAGCGACGTGCGTTTGCACGGTTCGCTCGGAGATGAACAGCGCTCTCGCGATCTCGGGGTTGGATTTGCCCTCGACGAGCTGCCGCAGAACGTCGAGTTCCCGCGCAGTGAGCATCCACCGACTGTCAGCTTTTGCGGACGTCAAAGGGCTGGCGGTCGCCGAAAATGGATCGGCTTCCATCATGCTGTCTATCTGACCGATTGACAGTGTGCGGCCATTGGCCATGGCAGCGTCGAACGCTTCAGGGGTAAGTTGCGCCCGGCAGCTGTCCAGCAGGCCGAAGTATTCCGACTCGCTGTACGTATTTATCGACCAGCCTCGTGACAACCGCAACTGGTCGGCCGCACCCATCAGCGTCGTGGCTTCCTCCGGGCGGTCGAGTTTCAGCAGGAGTTCGACCTTGGTGGCCATAGCCGAGATCATGATCAACACGTGGCCCAGCGCGCGGCATTCTCGCCATGTCGCGCTGAGGTAGTCCCAGGCATTCTGGAGGTTGCCGGTCTGTAATTCGATCTCCGCGAGAGCGCTGGTGTGCATGGCTCGCACGCCCGGTTCCGAGGTCTGTTGCAGGCCAAGGCTGTGTTGAATGCGCGATTCGTCGAAATCTCCTCGCGCTCTGGCAATCGCGCCCAGATTGATACGGATGCTCGGGTTTTGCGTCGCGGTTCCTGCTTCTTCCGCCAGCACTCTGGCCTCATCAATAGAGGCAAAGGCCGCTTCAAGGTCACCTTCGTAGAATGACAGCGCTCCCCTTGCCATGCGGTAGGTCGAACGCAATCGCATGCTCTGCGTCTCCAGGGTTGGGAAATCGATCCTCTTCATCGTCTCGTTGGCCAATGCAAAGTCGCCGACCTGCGTGGCCATCCAGGCGAGGTTGAGGTCGAAGAGCATCTGGACAGGCACCGGCACCTCGCCGGCAATGGTGTCGGCACGGCGAGTCCATTCGTTTCCTTCTGTGACCGAACCGCGCGTCAGCCACCAGTGGGCCAGGAGGTTGCACAGGCGGCGGAGGTCTGCTGCGCACCGGGCGGACTCCAGCCACACCAGAGCGTCGCGAAGATTGCCGATTTCGGAATCGACCAGATCGAGCCACGCAGCGTTCTGAGCCGGTCGTTCGAGGTCGGTATCGATCAGGCCGAGGAAGTACCGGGCGTGCCGATCGCGGGCTCGAGCCATCTCTTCTGCCACGCCAAGCATGTCGGCGGCGAACTCGCGGATCGTATCGAGCATGACGAAACGCAACTCTGCCGGATCTTCGAGCCTGACGAGGAGACTATGATCGAGCAGCGACGAAAGATGATCGAGCGTGTACTCTCCTGCTTGCGTTACGGCCTGGGCGGCTTCCAGACTGAAACCGCCGGAGAACACCGCAAGACTCCGGAAAACGGCCTGCGCTTCAGGTTCCAGAAGGTCGTAGCTCCAT
>JBFWRO010000530.1:0-2791 GCA_050248865.1 Thermomicrobiales bacterium
TTCACGGACTTCCTCGCCCTGATTGTGCAGTCCGTCCAGCGCCGGTTGAATCCTGTGTGCCTCGTCGAGAACTGGGAGAATGACGGTGATGGCGCCAGCGTCCGCAGAAATGCGGGCGGTTTTGCGGATTCGGGTCCCCTTGGACGTCGCGAGGAACCGGAGGAGCACTCGCGCTCCGAGTGCTCCCTGTATCAGCGCGACAACAGCGATCAGGCTGCGCATGGGATCATTACCCCAGGGGAATTGCCTGGAGGATTCGCGGATACTCGCCGCAAAGTCATGACGGAACCGCTATGACTCATCGCATTGTGGTTATTGGAAGTGGGTTTGGTGGTTTGGCGGCGGGAATCCGCCTCGCCGCCGCCGGACATGACGTCACCATCGTCGAGAAGCGCGACAAACCGGGCGGCCGGGCCTACGTCTACGCGCAGGATGGCTTCGCCTTCGATGGCGGGCCGACGGTCATCACCGCGCCGTGGCTGATCACAGAATTGTTCGAGCTGGCCGGTCGCGATGCGTCTCAGGCGGTCACCCTCGTCCCGCTCGATCCCTTCTATCGCATCTTCTTCGATGACGGCCAGCACTTCGACTACGCCGCTGATGTCGATCGCATGCGTGAGGAAATCAGGCGCGTTTCCAGGGTACCGTCCGATATCCAGGGCTACGACCGATTCACTGCCGCGACGGAGAAGATCTTCGCCAAGGGCTTCACCGAACTCGCCACGACGCCGTTCCTCAGTCCCATGGACATGGTGCGCGTCGCGCCCGACCTGCTTCGCCTGAAGAGCTACCGGACCGTCTACGGTCTTGTCTCCAGTTTCGTGAAAGACGAAAAGCTCCGACAGGTACTCTCGTTTCACCCACTTCTCGTCGGGGGAAATCCGTTCCAGACGACCAGCATCTACGCGCTCATCCACCACCTCGAACGCACGTGGGGCATCTGGTTTGCGATGGGCGGAACCGGAGCAATCATCAGGGCGCTGGTTGAGCTCTTTCAGGACCTCGGCGGAACACTGATGCTCGCATCCGAAGCGACGCGCATCACCGTCGACGGCGATAAAGCATCCAGTGTCCAGCTGATCGACGGCCAGTTGCTGCCGGCCGATATCGTCGTCTGCAACGCGGAAGTCGCCCGCGCCTACCAAACGCTCGTTCCCGCCTCGGCGCAAAGTTGGTTGACGCGGATGGCCATTCGACGCATGCAGCACTCGATGTCGCTGGTGGTCATCTATTTCGGGACGAATCGCGAGTACCGGTCTGATCCGGGCAGCCGTCTGGCCCATCACAACATCATCCTCGGACCCCGCTATGAAGGACTCCTCGATGACATCTTCAACCGCAAGGTGCTCAGTCAGGATTTTTCCCTCTATTTGCATATGCCGACGCTGACTGACCCCGCCCTCGCGCCTCCGGGCGGCGAGGCCTTCTATGTGCTCGCTCCCGTGCCTAATCTCGCCGGGAACGTCGACTGGGATCGGGCCGCGACGCCCTACCGCAACCTGATCATGGAGTTTCTCGAAGAACGCTACCTGCCCGGTCTTTCCAGCCACCTGGTGACCGAGCGGATGATCGATCCACGCCACTTTCGCGACGAGCTGAATAGTCACCTTGGGGCTGGATTCTCGATCGAGCCAATCCTCACCCAGTCTGCATGGTTTCGGCCCCACAACCAGTCGCCCGACGTGCCAAACCTCTTTTTCGTCGGCGCCGGAACGCATCCGGGCGCAGGATTGCCTGGCGTTTTGAGTTCCGCCAAAATCGCCGCAGACCTCATCGGCCGGGCAAGCGGATAGGCGCTGGATCGCTGGCAGGTTGGCAAGATCGTTCATGAATGCTACCGGTATGCGCGTCGCTCGGAAGACGCTGCGAGCGGCAGGGGCATCTCCTCTCCCGGCTGGATCGCGCCTGGCTCCAGCTCAGCATGACTGTCCCCACGACGCCGGCCGGCAAGCACGGGCAATGTCATCCGCGTGAAATCAGTGAGCGCGCGGGCAACGCACTGCGACTTCGTTCGCCATGACGTCACCGCTCGCTGCCGAAAGACATCGTAATGCTGTCGCTCGATCTCCACGAGAATCCCCGAGTACAGCTCCGCGGCAGCCAGCGTGGCCAGACGTCCGCTGGGACAGAGCGAAGGAATGCCGGCATGTGATCGGCCATAGAGCGATCGCGCTCTCGCGCTCTGGAACATCATGAACGATGGGAATGCCGGTCCCGGGTTGCCTGCCAGAATTGCCTCCGTGGTGATGCCGAATTTGCTCAGCTCCTCTTCCGGCAGGTAGACCCGGCCCATGGCAGCATCCTCGGCCACGTCGCGCAGAATATTTGTCAGCTGCATGGCAATGCCGAGCGTAGCGGCGTGCTGCAGAGCTTTCGGATCGCGGCATCCGAGAATAGGCGCGACGATCAATCCCACGGTGCCGGCAACCAGGTAGCAATAGCGCTGGAGTTCCGGCCAGGTCGCGTATCGCTGGACGACCAGATCCTGTCGGAGACCCAGCAGGAGATCGCGAACGGGCTGATCGTGAATGCCGTACGAGTCTCTGGCTGCGGCAAAGGCAATCGCCACCGGATGCACCGGCTGTTCCAGCTGGGTCTCCCAGTCGTCGAGCGCTCGCTCGACTGACGAGATCGAGTCTTCGTCTGCCCGATCGACGATGTCATCCGCGATTCGGCAATAGGCGTAGGCCGCCAGAATGGCCTGCCGCCGTTTTGGTGGTAAAGCTCGGCTGGCCAAATAGAACGATTTGCCGAGCTTTTTCGCCGTTTCGCGGCAAATGGCCCAATCATC
>JBFWRO010000531.1:0-2788 GCA_050248865.1 Thermomicrobiales bacterium
CCAGTGATTTGAGAAGTACCATGATCTGAGCCTGAATGGTCGCGTCGAGCGCGGTCGTGGGTTCATCCGCGATGAGCAGCGCCGGATTGCAGGCGATGGCCATGGCGATTAAGACCCTTTGACGCATGCCGCCGCTCAACTCGAACGGAAAGGACCTCGCGACCCGTTCGGGCGCCGGGATGCCAACGTGAACGAGCAGCTCAAGAACCCTTTCGCCGATGGCCGAGGAGTCGAGTGAAGTGTGCGATTTCAGAACGTCGCCGATCTGTGTTTCCACGGAAAAAACCGGATTCAGGGCGCTCAGTGGCTCCTGAAAGATCATGCCTATCTCGCTGCCTCGGATGGTGCGACGAGCTTCGGCCGATTTCTGACGCAGGTTCTCGCCCCGGAATAAGATCTCACCGCCAGCGATGAAACCGGGCTTTGGCAGTAGATCGAGAATCGAGTAGGCCGTGAGTGTCTTACCGCAACCGCTTTCTCCCACCAGCCCGACGACTTCGCCTTCCTGCACCGCCAGGTCAATGCCATCGACGGCCCGCACGACACCCCGCTTTGTGGGTATCTCAGTCCTGAGGTCACGCACGCTCAGAAGCGCCGAGTCCTCCATCGAGGAACCTTTCTCGAATTCTTCTCTGGCTGCCATCTCAGTCATGCACTTAGAACCGATGCTGGTACGGATCGAGCGCATCTCGTAACCCATCTGCGACGATCAGAAGCGAGAGCACAATTGCCACGGTGGCGATTCCAGATGATGTGCTAATCCAGGGAGCCGTCGAGATGTAGTCGCGTCCCGACGCGATGATGTTCCCAAACGAAGCCGTCGGCGGAGCAACACCGAGACCGACAAAACTTAGACCCGCCTCCGACAGCACAGCGAATGCAAATGTCAAGGCTCCCTGTACAAGCACGGGTCCAGCGACGTTCGGCAGGACATGACGGAACGCGATGCGAATTCCTCGGACACCGATCGTCTGCGCCGACTCGATATACGCCTCTTCCTTTATGGACAGCACATTGCCGCGCACGATCCTCGCATAGACGGGTGTGTACGCAATTGCCAAGGCGATGATCGTTCCGCGCAACCCGGGACCGATGGCGGCAATGAGGCCAAGCGCCAGCACCAGACTCGGGAAGGCCATCATGATATCGGAAGCTCGCATCAGCAGACTGTCGGCAAACCCTCCCCGATATCCCGCGATGATGCCCAACACAGTGCCGACGAGCGCTGACGCGAGCACCACCGACATCGCCACTACGATCGAAGAGCGGGTTGCATAGATCAACCGGCTGAGCAAGTCGCGGCCATATTCGTCGGTGCCCAATGGGAACTCCCGCGACGGAGACTCCAATGTTCGGCGCAGGTTCTGTACGTTTGGATCGTTGGGAGCAACAACTGGAGCGAGGAAGGCGGTAGCAACATACAGAACGATGATCAAGACTGCGACCATCATCGGAGGATTTCCGCGTATTTCGGTCGAGATACTCTCGATCATCCTGTTTCTCTACCTCGCCGCATTTAGGCCACCTATCTGGATCGCCCGATTCGAGGATCGATCACCGTATACAGCATGTCGACCGCCAGGTTGGCGAACACAAAAATAAACACCGTAACCAGCATCGCTCCCTGTACCACCGGGTAGTCACGAGAGAGCACACCGTTGACCAGCAGCCGGCCCATACCAGGAATGGCGAAGACAGCTTCAACGAGCAGTGCGCCGCTCATGAGGTATCCGATCTGAATACCTATCACCGTGACAGTCGGAACGAGTGCGTTCCGAAACGCGTACTTGAACAAAACGAGTCTGGAGGGCAGTCCGCTGGCATGTGCAGTGCGGATGTAGTCCTGCTGCAGCACTTCGATCAAACTGCTTCGGTTCATCTCGTAGATCAGCGCGGAATATGCGGCGCCCAGCGTCACGGCGGGCAGAACCATGTGACGCAGGTGTTCGATCGGATCCTCCCGAAGCGATACATAGCCGAATACCGGCAGCACCCCGAGCTTGACGGCAAAAAGCAGGATGAGCATTAAGCCAAGCCAAAAGCTTGGCATGGCGACACCAATCAAGGCGGTGAGACGAGCGCCATAGTCGAGCAAGCTGTTCTTCCGTGTAGCGGAGATTACGCTGGCAGGAAGCGCCACGCAGATGGCGAAGACCAGAGCGTAAATGCTCAGAGTCAGCGTAATCGGCAGTCTCTGTGCGAGGAGACTAGTCACACTCTGATTGAGCAGGATCGATTCACCGAGATCGCCCTGCACGGCATGACTCAGCCAGTTAACGTACTGCCTGGCAATCGATTCGTTGAGTCCCAGTCTCTCGCGTAGGGTCGCGACGGCATCCGGAGATCCCAGCGGTCCTAACATCGCTCTGGCAGGATCACCGGGAACCAGATGCATCAGTCCGAAAATGAGCAGGCTTGAACCGAACAGGACAAAAACAGTCCACGAGAGCTTGGCGAGCAGAAACCTTGCCCGCAATTCGGGCCTCCTACTGGCTCAGCCAGCACCAGTCAAACGAACCGGCGTACTCATCCCGGAAAACATATCCATTCACTTCGTTTCGCATGCCTTCGGTCAAATTGGGATGGACCAAAAAGGCGACGTAACATTCTTCCATCACGATCCTATTCGCTTGGTCGTAGAGATCGGCCCGGACCTCAGTGTCCAGCTCGATTCTCGCCTGATTCAGCAAGTCGTCGAGCTCCGGATTCGAAGCATTGCCGACATTGTTCGCCCCGCCCGTGACGAACATCTTGTAGATCAGCGAGTCGGGATCGACGCCACCGCCTG
>JBFWRO010000532.1:0-2786 GCA_050248865.1 Thermomicrobiales bacterium
ACTTGGTTTCATGGTCGGCGCCGGAATCCTCTTTCAGGTTGCACGAGGCGACCGCACCACGATCGGGCAGTCGCTCTTCCTGCGAGATGGATCACCCTCCATCTCGCTCCAGGAAGCAACATCGTTGTCGCGTCAAATCGCGCTCTTCACCGTTATTGTCGAGGGTCTGGGTTGGTTCCTGCTCACCGTGAGTTTCTGGCCTCATATGAACTGGAACCAGGCGATCTGGCATGGACTGTTCCACTCGGTTTCCGCCTTTTGCAACGCTGGATTCGATCTGAACGGGAACTACGCGTCGCTTATTGGGTACCGCGCCTCCTACGCTGTGAACATCAGCATGGCCATCCTGGTCGTTGCTGGAGCACTTTCGTTTCTGGTCGTCCGTGAAGCCGTCGATGCCGTGCAGAGCATTCGGCACAAGGTGCGGCGTCCGACCCTCAGCCTTGATGCCAAACTCGTGTTGGCGGGCAACCTCGTAATCTTTGTGATTGCGTTTCTGACAATGCTCGTCTTCGAATGGAGGGGGATGCTGGCAGGGCAACCGTGGGGCGACCGGGTGTTGGGGGCGGGTTTCCAGGCTCTGGTGGGCCGAACGTCTGGCTTCACGACTGTCGATTGGGCGGAAGCGAATTCGATCACTGAATTCATCTGGCTGGCGATGATGATGATCGGTGGAGCGAGCGGCTCGACAACCGGCGGCGTGAAAATCGCCACCGTGGCGGTCATTTTCATCGCTGTTCTGTCCACGTTTCGTGGCGAGGGCGAAACCGAAGTTTACCACCGACGAATTCCCGCCCCATTGCTCATGCGTGCGATGAGCATTGTCGCCGCTTTTCTTCTCCTCCACTTTGCCGGAACAATCTTCCTTGCGACAACCGAATTTTCGCTGGGCGAGTCAGACGCAGAATTCAATAACCTCCTCTTCGAGTCGATGAGCGCCCTGGGGACGGTCGGTCTCTCAACCGGAATAGCGCAGGAGGCCAGCGAGGCCGGAAAAATCCTGATGTGTGTGCTCATGTTCGTGGGCAGGCTTGGCCCGCTCACCCTCGGATATGCCTTGCAGATGCGCAGTCACCCCCGACGGTATCGATACTCAATTGGCGAAGTCCGGATCGGTTAGACATTGTCTGCTCCAACGATGAGATGTCGACATAAGATCTCAGGAGCTCTCCCTCTTCTCTTTGGCAGGACCCGAATGGCCCTCCTCGATTCCGGTCCTCGGACATACTTCCGGTAGATCGCAACGGGCCAGTCCGCAGGTGACAGTTTCCGGTGGAATTGCCAAGGCGGCGCTGGCGGCTTGTGATAGGATTCACGAGGTTCGCGACTTCCCCCATGGGATGTCATCCTGGGGAAGGGGCCACATGCGCGAATGGCGTGAGTACGCCGTCAGAGGAGTTCACTCGAAGTGGAAATTTCCGGCGAAAATTGGCTCATCATTGGCCTGATGACCACCGCGGCGATCGCCATGGCGATGACGCTGCTCCTCCTCAATCTGGCCATCGGACCGTCCAGACCATCGAAGGCGAAAGGTGATCCCTACGAGAGCGGCGTTCCGGACGTTGCGCCGATCAAGGCCCGGTTCACACCACGTTTCTACATGGTTGCGATGCTCTTCGTGGTCTTCGATATCGAAGCAGTCTTTATCTTTCCCTGGGCCGTCTCCTTCGACGCTCTCGGCCGTTATGGGTTCATCGCCATGCTGGCCTTCATTCTTCTCCTGCTCGAGGGATACGTGTATGCCTGGAAGAAGGGAGCCCTCGAATGGGTCTAATCGACGATCGTTTTGATAAGAACATCTTTGTTACTTCGCTCGATTTCGTCTTCAACTGGGCGCGGCGTTCATCGCTTTGGTGGCTGCAATTTGGTCTGGCCTGCTGCGCGATCGAAATGATCGCGGCTTCGATGAGCCGCTTTGACCTGGCCGAGCGCTTCGGTATGCTGTTTCGGGCATCTCCGCGTCAGGCGGACCTGATGATTGTTGCCGGGACTGTCACCAAAAAGATGGCGCCGATCGTGCGAACGTTGTACGACCAGATGCCCGAACCGAAGTGGGTCGTATCGATGGGGTCGTGCGCGAATGTCGGTGGGCCGTTCGATACCTATGCTGTCGTGCAGGGGGTCGATCAGGTGGTTCCGGTCGATATCTACGTTCCAGGTTGCCCGCCAACACCAGAGGCGTTGTATTTCGGCATCCTGGAACTCCAGAACAAGGTGATCAAGTACGAGACGATGGCCAAGAAGCAGGGCGCTGTAGCCGCCGAAGAGCAGCGAATTCGCGAGCGTGAAGAGGCGATGGCGGCTATCCGCGCCTGAGTGCGCGCGTCACTTGCCGGAGATTGACTGTGACCGAAAACACCGATCGAATCGAGCAATCGTCCATCGTGGCCGCGGAAGAAGCACCGGTCGATCCCTGGTCGCGATTGCTGTATTTCGCCGATGATGTCGAGCTGCATCCAGCCGTGCGGGAGTTGCGCGCCCATTTCGGGGACGTCGTTGTTGACGTCGTGCGTTTCCGGGATGAAACCACTGTCCATGTCAAGCCGGCATATCTTCGCCAGGTCTGTGATTTCCTCAAGGCGCACGAGGAGCTGTCGTTCACCATGCTCATCGATTTGACTGCGCTGGACATGCTGCGCTTGCGTACGGCGCCGCGGTTCGATGTCGTCGCGCTGATTTACTCGCTGAAGAACCGGGTGCGCCTGCGACTGAAAGCCGGAGTCGATGATGGGCAAAGCGTTCCATCACTCGTGCCAGTCTGGAATGGCGCGAACTGGCTGGAGCGA
>JBFWRO010000533.1:0-2775 GCA_050248865.1 Thermomicrobiales bacterium
GAAGCTGATGCCTTCGCCCACACTCTCCACCATCACGATCGAGGCGATCTCGGCTTTCTCTCCGTACGGACCGAACGCGGCGAACCAGGAGTGCGGTTTCTGCGAGGTCGTGATCTGATTCTGAGCAGTCCCGGTCTTACCGGCGATTGGCCAGGTGAAATCCCCAAACACGGTGACGGAACCTGCTCCCCATGAGTTGCTCGTTTGATCCCGCAACGCGCTCTGCAGCGCGACGATCACCGAATCGTCGAGAGGCAGTTCACGAATAACGGTTCGCTCACCGACGATCGTCGATGCGCCATCTGGAGTCCGCAGCGATTCGACGATGAACGGTTGCAGCAGCGTGCCGCCATTGGCAATGGCCGCGTACACGTTCGCCATTTGCAGCGGGGTCGCTTCGAGATACCCCTGGCCGATCGACAAATTGACGGCATCCCCGGTCGCCCAGTAGTCGTCCAGATTCTCCAGTTTCCATTCAGGGGTCGGAACGGTTCCGCCGATTTCCTGGAAATATGGGATGCCCGACGGCGCGCCAAGCCCAAATGCCTTGGTCATCGCCGGGAGAAGCTCGTTATCCTGCTGATCGAGCTCATAGCCAAGCTCATAGAACACGGTATTGCACGAATTCACCAGAGCCGTGTGCAGGGTGAGCATGCCCTGATCGCCGACTCCATACTCGAAGGTCCAGTCCCGCCAGATCTGATCGGTGCCGGGAATGCTCCAGTCACGCGGACAATAAATCTCACTGTCAGACGTGTACCCGAGGTGTTGCATGCCGGCGGCAAACGTAATGACTTTGAAAATCGATCCAGTGGGATATCCCTGCTGCGTAGCCCTGTTGTGCAGGGGTCGCATGGCTTCGTCGTAAATGACTCGCGCTTCGGCTTCGCACAATCCCATTACGAAAAGATTCGGATCGAACGACGGATGGCTCACCAGCGCCATGAACGCCCCGGTTTCGGGATCGAGGATCACCGCGCTGCCCTGTACATCTCCCAACGCCGCATCGACAATCCGCTGAAAGTCGATATCGATCGTCAAAAAGACGTCCTGGGGAGCCACGGGCGCTTTTTCGGCGATGACTTCCTGTTCCACGCGAGTGGCGCAACTGACGATGACCAATTTGCCACCCGGCTCACCGGCGAGAATGTCATTTGCCGCGGCCTCGATCCCAGCTCTGCCGATGAGCTCCCCAGCGATCAACTTGCCCGTGTCATCCTGCTCGATGTCCTCGGCGGTGACCGATGTCACGTATCCGGTGATGTGGGCGGCAACCGCCCCTTCGGGATACATCCGCGAGCGTTTCTCCCGCAGTGCAACGCCGGGCATCTCCGAAATGGCGTTCAACACCTCGATGTCAATGGGATCGGGTATTTCGGTTATCGGCCAGTACCAGTCGGGGTTCCCTTCCTCGTATCGATCGCGGATATCTGCTGCTGTCATATTCAGCAGAGTGGACAACCTGGAAACCGTGGCGTTCTCGTTTTCGAGTTGACTCGGGACAATGCCAACCTGATTGACAAGGCCTTCCAGTGCCAGAGGATCGCCATCACGATCGTAGATTCCGCCTCGGGGCCGTGTCTCGTCGTTGAACTGCACACAGCGGTCGTCGAGGCCGGCAAAGATCGCAGACGGTGTCCATGCGATGCGCCAGCCGATGTCTTCCTCGACTGTTTCCAGCGCATTGTCCTGCTCGATCTCGCCCACCAGCGATGAGGTAAGGACGACGTGAACCGGCACAGTGCCTCCGTCAGGATCACCAGTGGTCAGTGAGACGTCAGTGATGCTCGCGACTGAGGTTATCCCGTCGTATCGCTCCACGAAGTCTCCGCGGCTGATCGTTTCCTGTGCATCGGCGGAAAGGAGGTCGTACATCGTGTCGAACTCTGCCGCAGCCCACAATGTTCCAAAAAGGGTGACAGCCTCCGTCGGGCTGCTAATGCGCTCCGCCGCCTGATTACCACCCGGCTCGGTCTGTTCCTGCGCTTCAGGAGGGGTCGGCTCGGTCGGCGGCGCCTGTTCCTCTGCACTTTCTAAGGTGGCTGTCTCCGTGGGAGCAGCTTGCATGGTGACAGGTGGTTCCGGCGTTTCGGAAGGCACGATCTGGGCTACAGGAGGCAACTGGGGCGATTCGTTGCCATTGCGGTCGCGCAAATCGGCGATCCAATCACCCGGGGACTCCCCGCTACCAAGAGAGACACCACCGACGACGGCAGCGAGCACAACGAGGAGAACGCCAAGCGACTTCAGTGCTGTCGACAGCACGGAGTGTCCGCGGCGGGATCCCGACGAGTGATAGTAGGAAGACGATCGCGTGTAGCTCAACCGGTTACTGGCCTCGTGGCGGCGCTTTCAGAGATTGCCGGTACTTGTTAGTGTACCGCGTACGTATGCGAGATTTCAGCGTGTCTCTTGAATAATCGAGTGCATCGTCGCGGACAAGACACAGCCCATCAGGCGATGCCTGGTCGCTACTTCAGTAAACGACTTCGCGGCAATGATGGTTTCACGGAAGAACCTGGCGACCGCGTTTGGGAGAAGAGAGGGAAACCTGAATGGAGGATTGGACGTAGCCTCTATACTGATGGTCCTGTTGGCTCTGCCGACGCTCCGAAACCGTCGAATCAGGTGTGCGTTATGAAGAGCAGAGAGAATCCGCATCCGGCGGAGCGCTGAGGAAAGGTCACGAGGATGAAAACAGTCAGGGAGGTGTCGCTGATACGGCGCCTGATGCTGCTGACAGTGGTGCTGTTCATTGCCGGCGGCCTCGCCCCG
>JBFWRO010000534.1:0-2768 GCA_050248865.1 Thermomicrobiales bacterium
TGAGGTCCTGACTCGGGCATTGATGGAGAGCGGGGTTCAGGCCGTAGGCTACGAGACTGTCCAGCAGGCGAATGGCTCGCTTCCCTTGCTCACGCCAATGAGTGAAGTGGCCGGCCGAATGTCGGTCCAGATCGGAGCTCACTACCTCGAACGCACAAATGGCGGGCGTGGCGTACTCCTTGGCGGCGTGCCCGGGGTGGCGCCTGCCAACGTCGTCATTATTGGAGGTGGTATCGTTGGACTGAGCGCCGCGCAGATCGCGCTGGGCTTTGGCGCCAATGTGACGATCATCGATCGCAGTCTCGACCGTTTGCGCCAGCTCGATGACATACTGCACGGGCGTCTCACGACGCTCGCGTCGAGTACACACACAATCGCAATTGCAGTCTCCGACGCAGATCTCGTCATTGGTGCCGTCCTCATTGCTGGGGCAAAAGCGCCGATGCTCGTGACGCGGGAGATGGTCAATTCGATGCGAACTGGATCGGTCATCGTCGACGTGGCCATCGACCAGGGCGGTTGCATCGAAACGGCTAGACCAACGTCGCACAGCGCACCAACGTACGAAGTCAACGGCGTCCTGCATTACTGTGTGACCAACATGCCTGGCGCCGTGCCCAGGACGAGTACGCTGGCGCTGTCCAATGCGACACTGCCGTATGCGCTCGAACTGGCCAATCATGGCCTGGCGTCTGCGGCCGCGGCGGATAGCGCGCTTGCGAGTGGAATCAATGTTCTGAACGGCCAGGTCACCTATCACGGCGTGGCCGAAGCATTTGGTTTGTCCTATTCTCCATGGGAGTCGGTTATCTAGCAGAGCGCTGGAGACTGCAGACGGGTTTTGAGGTAACACAATGATTGATGACCAGGTACTTCAGCAGGAGATCGAGCGCTTTCTTACCTCGCTTGGCCGGGAGCGGCAATTCTCCGAAAACACGATCGCGGCGTACCGCAACGACCTGTCGCAGTTCAGGGACTACGTAAAATCGCCGCCGTCAGAGGATCAACTGTCGCCAGTTCAGCAATGGACTGAACTGACGTCTGACCATCTGAATCGGTATCTGAACTACCTCAGGATGCGCGACTACGCGGCCTCCACGGTGGCCAGAAAGACAGCTGCGCTGAAAACGTTCTCGCAATACCTGGAGCAGTCTGGTCAACTTCGGTCGGATCCTTCGATCGCGCTTTCGCCACCCCGCGTTGATCGATATGTGCCAAGGGCGATAAGTGTCGAGGAAGTCGAACGGCTCATGGCCGAGCCTCGGGACGCAGCGTCCGAGGGCTCTCCGGAGAGCTACCGCGATCTGGCAATGCTCGAAACACTGTATTCCTCGGGAATGCGCGTGTCAGAGCTAGTTGCTCTTGATCTCGAGGATATCGACCTCGAGCGGATGCAGGTTCGCTGCCCCGGAAAGGGTGGGCGAAGTCGCATCGTTCCGCTGCGAAAGCAAGCGTGCGAAGCGCTCCAAGTCTACATCGATCAAGGCCGCAGGCGCTTTGCTGGAGGCGACCAGACCGCGCTCTTCGTCAATCATCGGGGTGGCCGCCTGACGCGTCAGGGATTCTGGCTGATCCTGAAATCGTATGCGGATAAGGCAGGTATCAGCGACATTACGCCCCACACGCTTCGGCACTCCTTTGCGGCGCATGCGATTCGCGGTGGAGCGGAGCTGCGTGACGTACAACAACTCCTCGGTCACGTCAGCATCTCCACGACACAGGTCTATCGCCGTCTTGCGGAGGAGAGTGATCGATCGGCAAAGTCGGGGTCGATGAATGGCGTACCGCGTGAGCATGTAGGTACCAGCCAGTAACACGTCCATCAGCATCGACGCATGACGGCGATCGTGGTCAGGGAGAGAATGTGCATGCCGGCTGCTGAGTCCGTCCGCGCAGCGACAATGGAGAAGATCGTCGCGCTTTGCAAACGACGCGGCTTTGTCTATCCAGGCTCTGAGATCTATGGCGGTCTCGCCAACACTTGGGATTACGGTCCGCTCGGGGTCGAACTGAAAAACAACATCAAACAGCTGTGGTGGAAAACCTTCGTTCATCGCCGCCGGGATATCGTCGGGCTCGACGCCGGGATTCTGATGCACCCTCGCATCTGGGAGGCGTCAGGACATGTCGTGAACTTCAATGATCCGCTGGTCGACTGCAGGACCTGCAAATCCCGGTTCCGGGCAGATCACCTGATCGAGGACCGTTTCGGGATTCAGGCATCTGGCAAGACACCTGACGAAATGAGCGAGATTCTTCGCGAGCACAATCCTCCATGCCCGCAATGTGGCAACCGCACGCTTACTGATGCCCGGCAGTTCAATATGATGTTCGACACGACGATTGGACCCGTCAGCGAGTCGGGCACCCACGTCTATCTTCGCCCGGAGACTGCCCAGGCGATGTTCGTTCAGTACAAGAATCTCCTGATGACCGCCAGGGTTAAATTACCGTTCGGCGCGGCCCAGATTGGCAAGGCCTTTCGGAACGAGATCACCCCTGGCAACTTTATCTTCCGGGACATCGAGTTCGAACAAATGGAGATCGAGTATTTCGTCAGGCCCGAATCAGCAGCGGCCGCGTTCGACGAATGGCTCGAGGCCATGCACCAGTGGACAGCTACGATTGGTCTCAATCGTGATTTTCTCCGGGTTCGTGAGCATGATGCTGCGGAGCTTTCTCACTATTCCAGCCGCACGCTGGATTTCGAATACGAGTTCCCAGGGACAATGGGGTGGAGAGAGCTTTACGGACTCGCCGACCGGTCG
>JBFWRO010000535.1:0-2762 GCA_050248865.1 Thermomicrobiales bacterium
ATATTTCGACGATGATTGCCTCCCGTATCGACGGCGCGAGCTTCAGTGCCCATACAGGGGACATCAGCGGCACGCCAGTGGCCGAGTTGTGCAGTTACTTCTCCAATCGGAGTTTGCTTTTCGATATCCAGCACCTGTCCGCCGATACCAGTCTCGTGAGCGACGCCGCCTACCAGCAAACCGTCGGCGATCGGATTGTCACGCTCGATGCCCTGGCCCGCAGTCTGGCCAGTGCCAGCCGGGTACAACGGATGTTCCTGGATGGAATGACTGAAGGACAGGCACGCAGTATCGTAGCCGCCAACCGGGCTCCCCGTTTTGATGGACAGACCGGACTGATTGCCTCGTATTACAAAGCCAATGGGAGCGACTTCGGCTACTTCGGGCAGACGCCGGAGGATTTTGCCATCCGCCAGGCGCTCTTCGCCGATTCACCGTGCGTACGGGGGGACGCATTGCCGATACCCGGCACGCAGTACTCCGCCTCGTTTGTGGCCCGCAGCTTCGCATCCGACTCCGATGCCGCTTCGTTCCACGCCGCCCAACCGACGCCTGCTCAGGACCAGGCGCACCTCTTCGATCGGCTCATCCTCCTCGCCGACGATGAGTTCACCACAGGACCGGTGAGGGGAAACTACACGCTGAGCGTGAGCGACGAGGGAAACGTCGCCGGGTATCAGGTGTGGGCCGTCCGCAATCTGGTTGCCTACACCCTCGCATTCCACGACCACACTGGGCCCTTTCCAGGCGAATCAGTCGATCCGGCCGGAGAAAACTGGCAAAATCTCAAAACCGGCGCCCTGGACGTGACACAGCAATTTCTGGCAGGCATCGATTCTCCAGAACCGTGGCCGGCATTCACGGTTCCTGGTGTCTGGTTGCCGTAGCTCGTCGCCCCGCATCCCCGCGCCTCCTCCGGTCGTGTAGGATGAAGACCGCTCGACTGGAAGGAGTGCACCATGAGTTTCGATATCCTCGATCCTCGAATCGACGCCTATCTCAAGGATCTGAATGCAAAACACGACGATCCCGTGCTGCTCGACATGGAGTCCCGCGCCGAGGAGCATGGATTTCCGATCGTCGGACGCCTGTGCGGCGCCTTTCTCGAATCGATCGCTCTCACGCTCGGCGCGAGAACAGTCTTCGAGATGGGGAGCGGCTATGGGTATTCGGCCTGGTGGTTCACCCGCGCCGTTGGCGAGGGCGGCAAGGTCTGGTGCACCGACGGCAGTCAGGAAAATCGTGATCTGGCCGAGCAGTATCTGACGCAGGCTGGACGGTGGGACCGGGTGGAGTATCACGTCGGCTGGGCGCAGGATGCGCTGGCGGCGACGCCTGGCGAGTTCGACATTGTCTACAGCGATGTCGACAAACCGCAGTACCCGGAGACCTGGTTGCAGGCGAAAGAACGTGTCCGGCCGGGGGGTCTGTATATCTGTGACAACGTGCTCTGGTCGGGACGAGTCACGGACGACGCCTTCGACGATTCCGAGAGCGCTGTCGCGATCCGCAAGCACAACGAACTGATCTTCGCCGATCCTGCATTTGATTCGTTCATTTTTCCGGTGAGGGATGGACTGATCGTGGCTCGACGCAGAAGCCTGGAGTAGCGATTCACCCGGGCGCTGACTATGCGCCCGCCGTATGCGGCAATCACCGCTCACCTGATTCTTCCGGTTCATGGAGCTGCGGCGGTCCACTTCATCGTGTCGATGCTCGTGAAGAGTCGAGGACTCATAGCCGGTGGTGCCCTGACCGGCCTGGGTGTGCGAGACGACTCCACAAATCGATCTCTGTCATGCAATGACACCTAGTCAATACATTGTGCGGCGTGGTACCCTCAATGTCCGCGTACGGACGCGTTCTACCCGCACTTCGCAAGCGTCCTCGATCGGATTTTTCGAGCAGTTGTGCCGAAATGGTCAACGACATGCTGCTCGCCGAAGGATCGTGCCGTGCTCTTGCGTTATCGCCAGTTCGTGACTGTGCTCGCTCTGCTGTCCGTCATCGCCTCGATCTCCGGATTTCATCTGCGAGGCGTTGATGCGCGAGAGCGTCCATCTCCGCGGATTTCACTTTCCGTTTTCCATTGCCCGCCGGGGATGACCGACGCGACGCTGGTAACGGTCGATTGCACTCCCCTCGATGACGGTTTCGACGTCGACGTTATTTCGATCGACGGCACCCAGCCCAAAATCACGGTTGCCAACGGTCAGCACGAGGGCCATGTGGTTCGATGGACGGTTGCTCCCTCCGATGCGGAGGTCGATCACTGGGGACTGAAACAGACGCTACTGCCGGCTGGATCGACACAATATCTCGTGCAGGGAGAAAGTGTGAGCTTCGATCCTGCGCCCGTGTACGACTACCGGTTTCAGACATCGGAGGAAGATCCGCAAACCGATCTTTCTCTCTATGTCTTCTCATCAGCAACTCAGGGCGTGATCATTCCACCGAGCGGCGCGACCGGCAACGAGTCCGCATCGAGTGCTGCTGGGACCGAGACCGAAGCTGCACCCGATCAATCGACTACCGAGCCGCCCACCGAGACTGAGGCCCCTGCCGCAGGGAGTGACATCGCTGTCGACGCACCCGTCGATACCAGTCACGCGGCGCCACAGGAATCCGCGACCGATAGTGAAACGATCGCTCAGGACAATGTCGCGATCCGTCTCGCCGCCGACCTCTCGTCGGTCGTCATCGATACAGTGTCGTCAGGAGAGGTGGTGTCGATTCTCAGCGGGCCAATCGAGGCTGGTCAG
>JBFWRO010000536.1:0-2755 GCA_050248865.1 Thermomicrobiales bacterium
CACAAGAAGGGGCAGCTGGTCATGGCGGTAACCTCCGGTCAGTCAATTGGGCTGGTCTTCGATGATCGATACCTGTTTCACAATCCTGGCCTTTACCTGATTCTGGATCGCGACCCCTATCCCTTCGCCACCCCGGTTGCCCATTACTCCAGCGCGGATCAGGCGGGGCGGGCCAAGCACCTGATGGATCTTGCCGGCGTGACGGCGTTGATGACGCGCATCGAACCCTATGAAGCCTCGGACGAAGCGCTGATGACCTGGCACACCGCCCGGTACCTTGCCCAGTTGGCCGACCTTGCCAGGACGGGCGGCGACACCGGCGAAGGGGCGCCGATGGGTGTCGGCGGCGATCGCATCGCCCGCCTGGCGGCCGGCGGCGTCATGGCGGCAGTCGACGCCGTCGCCACCGGGCAGGTCAACAAGGCGTATGCCCTGATTCGCCCGCCGGGACATCATGCCGTTGCCGACCATGGCATGGGCTATTGCGTTTTCAATAATGTGGTCATTGCGGCCAGACATGCTCAGCAGCACCATGGACTGAGCAAAGTCGCGATCGTGGACTGGGATGTTCATCACGGCAATGGGACCCAGGACGCCTTTTATGCTGACGACAGCGTGCTGTTCGTTTCCCTCCATCAGGACAATCTTTTCCCGACTGGCTCAGGCAAGGTCACAGATACCGGTGCTGGAAAGGGAGAGGGCTTCACGATCAATGTCCCCTTGCCCTCTGGAACGGGGAATGCCGGATACCTCGAAGCGTTTCGCCGGGTCGTCGTGCCATCGCTGCGAGCATTCGAGCCCGATTTGATAGTGATTTCCGCGGGTCAGGATCCGAATGTGATGGACCCGCTCGGCAGGATGACGGTCACCACTCAGGGCTTCCGGGACATGGCCGCAGCAGTGATTGCCGTGGCCGATGAGGTCTGCGACGGGCGCCTGATCGTCAGCCAGGAAGGTGGGTACGCGCCGGAGTATGCGCCGTACTGCTCCGCGGCCATTGCCGAAACACTGACAGGCCCCGGCGATGCTTTTCTGCCCATCGGCGAGCCCTATGGCGACCGCAGTTACACCCTGCCCAGCAACATCTCGCCAGGTCGGGATGCTGTCGATGCGATCGATGCGGCCGCGAAACAGGCTTCCCAAAGATGGCCGGTGGGACCGTGAAAGCTCAGCGGGACTGCTACACGAGACAGCAGGGCCGGAACGTGCCCCCCGGTACAACTGACTTCGCGGAGTGACCAGGGCCAACATCTTTACAAGCGACGCGAACCGGGCCAATACCTTTGGCCCGGTGTAGGGCCTTCGAGAGGAAAATAAACTGTATCGCCTGACCGACTCGACAGACGAGCGGCGTGAAACTCGATGTCAATGCTCATTCCGTCCTGTGCGCTGAGACACTTTTCATGCATAGCGGAATGATTCTGCACGGGCCACTCCCGCGCTCCGAAAGCCGGTTGTCGGTCAATCCCTTCATGCTCCCTGGCCCCCGGGGAGCTGAAACTCGGGTATGCCAACACTGGCCGCTTGGGAGACGATTAAATTTGCGTCGTGTCGCTTACAGCCCGCGTTCGGCAGCAACCTTGCCCGATCCCACCGCGGCAACCAGCGATTCATAGTCGCGTTCAGTCTGGTCGGCGTAGGCAACAGCAAAATCAGATACTGCATGATCGAACCCGTCCCCACGACCGAGATACCCGCCGATCCATGCGGGGTCGGTCGAGCAAGCGTGGGCACGTGCGAGCGTCCGGCCGCAGAGGTCGGCATATGCCGTGACATCGCGAGTATCCAACTTCTCCAATGGTACCGAAAATTTCATGTCCCGAAGCTGGCGTACGTAGTAATCGACGCTTCCGACTCGCGTCCACCCGAGGAAAAGGTCGCTCGCCGCCTGCATGATTCTTTGGCCAGTGACCACTCGTTTGCCATGGTTGGCAAATGGCGTTCGGAGGCCGAAGGTTTCAAGGACTGAAGGCCTCGCCTCTTTGAGTTGAAGAAAGAGCGGATCGTCGTCGTCATTGCCGAGCAGGAGAATGACAAAACAGCGTAAGCCCACGCTCCCGACTCCTACGACCCGTAGTGCTACGTCAATGATGCGATAGCGATCCAGCAGCATGCGGCGTTCTCGAGTCAGCGAAGCTCGATACCCGGCCCAGGTCTCCGGCATGCGGCCATTGAGCGACTGGGTTCGGTGGCTCATCAAAGGAGGATTGTTGATAAGCCGATACTCCTCTCCGACTGCCTCGGTCAGTTTCGTCATCGACCCTGCGTTCGTCCGACGACGGCCTTTTGCAATTGCCTGCTTGATCACTTCATCGTTGTCGAAGTGCTCGCTCGCGTCTTCAGCATCGAGGCGCGTGTACCACGCATCGAGAAATCGCATCTCCGCCAGCTCGCGCATCCGCTTTCGATACGATCGGACCGAAGACTCAGCAGCATCACGGCAACCGGCGTCAGACAATCCATTCGATCGGCCGGCGACGACAATACTGGTGGCCAAGCGTTTGACGTCGAACTCCCAGGGTCCTTCAAGTGTTTCGTCGAAGTCGTTTAGATCCAGGACGAGATTGCGCTCAGGAGTGGCGTAACCCCCGATATTGCCCAAATGTGCGTCACCGCAGATCCATGCTCTGAGGCCGGTGACCGGCGTATCGACCAAGTCGTGAGCCATAACGATCGCCGCGCCCCGTAGGAATGCAAACGGCGAAGTGAGCAATCTTCCGTACCGGTGTGGTAGGTCGCTGTTCAAGCGATTTCG
>JBFWRO010000537.1:0-2738 GCA_050248865.1 Thermomicrobiales bacterium
CCTGTTGGCTCTGCCGACGCTCCGAAACCGTCGAATCAGGTGTGCGTTATGAAGAGCAGAGAGAATCCGCATCCGGCGGAGCGCTGAGGAAAGGTCACGAGGATGAAAACAGTCAGGGAGGTGTCGATGGTACGGCGCCTGATGCTGCTGACAGTGGTGCTGTTCATTGCCGGCGGCCTCGCCCCGGTTGGAACTCTGGCCCAGGGTGTCGCGCCACGCGAACTGGGTGAGATGCCGACGACGGGAGGACTGCGTCCAGGACCGGCGGGCGAATTGCCGGGCTCTGTTCGGGCCGGCATCATCCCGGTTGCATTGCGGATCGAGGCAGTCGACATCGAAGCCCCGATCGAGCAGCAAAAGATCATCGACGGGGTCATGCAAGATCCTTCGGGGCCTTTCGTTGTGTCCTGGTACCAGGAAACAGGACGCCTTGGTGAGACCAACAATCTGGTGCTCGCCGGCCATCTCGACTACTGGGACGTCGGTGAAGCAGTCTTTTACAACGTGTGGAAGCTGGAACCGGGTCAGGTTATCCAGGTGCTTGGTGAAAACGACGAGATTTTCGAGTTCGAGGTCGACTGGGTGAAGAACTTCACCGTTGACGAGCTCACGCCGGAAGTGATCCAGGAGGAAATCGTCGGCCCCACGAACATCGAAACGATCACCTTGATCACCTGTGGGGGTCCATTCGATTATCAGGCCGGCGAATATGAAGAGCGTATCGTCATCCGGGGCACCCGTGTGGTCTGATGCCGGAACCCCTCAGCGCTTCGTCTGAGCAAACGACGCCAATCGAACTCCGGCTGCCCTGTGGCGGCCGGAGTTTCCGGTTTCGCGGCGTTGCGATCCATCAAACTGGTAGCATTGATGACTGCACTGTCCCAACGAACATTGGGATGAGAATCACTCTGAAGGCCTGCATCTCAGGCATTTGACCTCTGGAAATCGAACCCTGGTATGGCACTCACACTGAAACCGATCATTGATATTGAGCAAGCGGCCGATGGTCAGATCTCGATCGAGGAACTCCTCTCCGAGGTAACCATTGGCCCCCACGATGGAGAAGGCAAGACCGTCGTCGTGGCGATGAGCGGTGGGGTCGATAGCGCTGTAACGGCGTTGATCATGCGCGAGCGCGGTTATCGCGTCATTGGCATGAATCTCCGCCTCTTCTCCCCCGGTGACCCCGAGCACGCGGTGAACCCCTGTTGCGGCATCCCGGCAATGGAGGATGCTCGCCTGACCTGCGCTCTGATCGGGGTGCCTTTTTATGCCGTCAATATGGAGTCCGAGTTTTCCGAGGCTGTCGTCGATCGCTTCGTGAGCGAATACGCCTCGGGCCGGACGCCGAACCCGTGTCTGGAGTGCAACCGTCACGTGAAGTTCAGGCATCTCGTGCAGCGCGCCAGAGAGCTGGGTGCGGACACGCTGGCAACGGGACACTACGCGCGGATCGCGCGCGGCGCCGATGGCGTGCATCGCCTGTTCCGGGCGGTGGATCATCGCAAGGACCAGAGCTATGTTCTGTACACGATGAACCAGGATCACCTTGGCTTTATTCAGTTTCCCCTGGGAAATCTAACCAAGCCGCAAGTCCGCCAGCTGGCCCGCCATTTCGATTTGCCCGTCGCCGATAAGGCGGAGAGTCAGGAGATTTGCTTCGTCGGCAAGGGATCCTATGCTGATTTCGTTGCCGCCCGGCGACCGGATGTGACGGTACCTGGCGATATCGTAACGGTTGATGGCGAGAAGATCGGCGAGCATCGCGGACTGGTGCGGCACACGATCGGCCAGCGGCGGGGCATCGGAATCCCAAGGGCCGAGCCGCTGTATGTCATGCATCTCGACACCGCCGCGAATCAGTTGGTGGTGGGCAACCGGGAAGATGCAGAGTCGCCAGGGGTTATCGCCGAACACGTGACGTTCACTGATGGGACATGGCCGGAGACGCCCATCGAGTGCGACGTCTCGGTGCGGTATCGGGGAGCGCCGGCCCGGGCGGTCGTCCGAACAAACGACCCGGGGATGGCCACGGTCGAGTTTCCCGGCAACCGGCCAATTGCCGCTCCCGGGCAGGCCATCGTCTTCTATCGCGATGACGAAGTGCTTGGCGGGGGTACAATCGCACGCATTGTGCGGAGTGTCGAAGACCGATCCGGGGTCCTTGTGGGTTCCACGACATCCTGATCGGTAGCGCGGGAAACTGGGGACGGCAGGGCATGGAAAGTACCAGCACGACGCCAACAGTCACGACGCACGGTCAATCGGCGGACGACGCCGATACCCGCGCGGCAACAGAAACTGACGACACGAATCAGGAGACCTCCGGCGGCCGGACAAAGCTCTATGCCATTCTCGGCGGAGCCGGGATGCTGTTGATCTTCGCGCTGATCATCGCCGGACTGTACATGCTCGGCGATGACGACGAGTCAGCCCTGGAACGACTGCGTGATATTGCCGTCATCTTCATCGTGCTGATGTCGATGATCATCGTGATTTTGATGGCGGCCGGAACGGCAGCACTGATCTTCCTTGTTCTACAGATTCGCAATCAGGTTATCCCGCTTCTGCAGGAGACCACGCAAACCGTGAATCGGTTGCGGGGAACGACGGAGTTCATGTCCGAGGAGGCCGTGAAGCCGATCATTTCCGCGGCGGGGAAGGTCGCGCAGGTGAAGGCCATGCTGAGGGTGGTGACGGGCCGGTAGCGCACGAGACCAACCGGTGCGCTCGTGGAG
>JBFWRO010000538.1:0-2728 GCA_050248865.1 Thermomicrobiales bacterium
CCTGATCGGTCTGCCGGAGGAGTATCGCAAACGCTATCCAGCGCAGCTGTCCGGAGGGGAGCAGCAGCGAGTTGGATTAGCCCGGGCGCTGGCGGTGGACCCGTCGATGATGCTCATGGACGAGCCATTCGGGGCGCTCGACGCCATCACCCGGAACCGGCTACAGGAAGAATTGCTGCGAATTCACGGTGAGCTCAAACAGACCATTCTGTTCGTCACCCACGATATCGACGAGGCGGTGCGGCTGGCTGACTGCGTCGTCGTCATGCGAAAGGGTGAGATCGTGCAAACAGGAACGCCACTGGAAATCGTTAGCCGACCGGCAGACGATTTCGTCAGCGAGCTCGTCGGAGGGGGGGACGCCCTTCGGCGGCTTGGCTTGATCGATGCAGGTAGTGTGATGAACGCTGTTCCTGCGGGCCTCGAGAGCGACAGTACCGCGAACCTGACTCAGGACTCGAGCTTGCGGGACGTACTCGACACGCTCCTGCGCACCGGTCAACATGAAGTCCTGATCGGCGACGGTACCGGCGAGATCACCGGCTCGCTCGATGTCGATGCAATCTGGAGGGCTGCGTCCAGAAAGCTCAGTAAGCGAGCACAGACATGACTCTGAGCTACCTGCGCGAAAACTGGGATCGGGTGCTCGATCTGACGGTAGATCATATCGAACTCAGCGGCATAGCTCTGGCGCTGGCCGTCATGGTTGCCATTCCCATCAGCGTGGTGGTGGCCAACTGGAACCCGGTACGATTGCCAGTGCTGATCCTGCTTGGGGCAATCTATACAATCCCTAGCCTTGCATTGCTGGCGTTCCTGATTCCCAGTCTGGGCCTCGGTCGCGATCCTGCGCTTGCGGCGCTCGCCGCGTACGCCCAATTGGCGCTCGTCCGGAATTTCTCAGCAGGATTGCAGGGCGTGGATCCTCAGACGATGGAGGCGGCAACCGGTGTGGGGATGACCATCCCTCAGGCGTTTCTGCGAGTGCGTCTGCCCCTGGCTCTGCCCGTGCTGATCGCGGGGTTGCGAATTGCGGCAGTCAGCACGATCAGCCTCGCAACGGTGACTGCCTGGATCAACGCCGGCGGACTGGGTTCACTCCTGTTCGATGGCATTTCCCGGGACAATCCGTCGATGATTCTGGCGGGAACCGTGGCAATCACTGCGCTGGCGTTGGCCGTCGATCTGCTCTTCCGGGCCGTGGAGTATCTGACTCCGGCAGCGAGAGCCCAGCGTGTGGGCGCAGCGAGAACGGCGACCTGATCCCGGGATCAGGCTGGTTCGAGGCGATACAAGACGCCACACGGCGCCGATTGCGCCAATGAAGCACCCACGCACATGTCCGCGATGTAGACAGCGTCGCCGGCAGCCGCCACGCTGTTGAGGTGACCCACTTCCGGCGAACCGGGTGGAACGAGGGTGGACACGCCGGACGTGGCCAAATCGACGAAGAGGAGTGCGTTTTCCTCGTTGTCCGAACCCCACATATCGTACTGGCCGTGAAACCCGACGATCACGCCTTCGCCGAAGACGGAAGTGAAGGTGGGCGGCGTGAAGGCCATCGAGGCCACGCCCTCGTTTTCGGCCGAACCGACCGGCACAAAGGCCACAATCGGAAGGATGCCTTCCCCGCCGATGATTTCACCGGTGGCATAGAGCGTATAGGTCGTTGGAAATCCAAAGTCCTCAGCCTCGCCGCCGATGCGATCGGCTGGGATCATGTTCAGCTCGTCTGCGCTATACGAGGTCCAGACATCTTCCAATCCGTCAATCCCATTGTCGGTAATCCACAGGTCTCCGCTCTTGGGATGGAATCCGAAGGCCATAGCATTGCGCAGACCGGTGGCGATCTGCACCGGCTCAGAGAGCGAGATTTCTGCTCCTTCATCGGTGACTGTGGTCATGTACAGCGCGGCATCGGGCAGGTGCGCATCGAGCAGTCCACTCGCCGGGACAGCGCGGCCACTCGAGTCATTCCCAGAAGCGCCGATATTGAAGAACAGCTCCACTGCGTGAGGATCGGAGGCTGACGGGCGCGTGGCAAGTCCATAAGACTGATGGCCAAACCCGCGAAAGTCGAATCGGATCTCGCCGAGGAGCTGATATGGTCCAGCCCAGTCGTCGGGGGCTCGCAGTATCTGGATGCGCTCACGCCGAGATTCGGCGGAGGTGACAAATACGAGGTCGCCTTCGACGGCTACTGCGGTGACCATCCCGGCCAGGTCCGTCGCGACAACGTTGGGGGGTTCCTCGAACGTGCCATTCTCGTTCAGGTCGATGAATCTGAGAAGCTCCCCCGTCGAGGAGAAGTAGCTCCCACCGGTTGGATTGCTCGAGCCCACGAGGAGCGATCCATCGGGCAGCACCACCAGGCCAACCGGAAAATTCAGGCCGGAGGCAATAACTGGTGCGTCGAGGGAGACACCTTCCTGCAGCGGCAACCCGTCAATTTGGGCGACGGTCGACGCCGATACCAAGGACAGGCTACAAGCGACCAGCAGGATCAGCTTTGCCTTTGAAGTTATCACGCGTTCGGCTCCATGCTGAAGTTCGTGGCGAGATACGCCCCTACAATACCGCGATGCCGGATGAAGGGTACTGCCAGATGGATGAGAAAGGCTTGCGACCGATGGATCTGCGCACAGGGGTCTCCTATTTCGGAAACAGGACGATCCGCCACGTCGCTGCGGACATGCAGGATATTCGCGACAGTGGTTTCGATTATGTC
>JBFWRO010000539.1:0-2720 GCA_050248865.1 Thermomicrobiales bacterium
TCTGGTGGGGGTCACGTCCACCGCCAGATCCGCAACCGACTGTCGCCGATCTGATCGCCCGGGGGCTGCTCACTGACTGGCAGTCGGCAGGCCTCATCGACTTGATCTCGCGAGGGCTCTCGGCCTTCGTGGTTTCCGAGGCAAGCGGCGCCGGTAAATCGTCGCTCCTCGCGGCGCTGATCGCGGAGGCGCCGGCATCCGGGGATCACGTCTACCTGCGGGGAAACTACGAAACGTTCGACTTTCTGGCCGATGATCCGGTGAAGAAACCGGTCTTGCTCGTCAACGAGATCAGCCCGCATCTACCGGCCTACCTCTGGGGGCGACCAGTGACGACGCTCTTTGCGGCAATGCAGCGGGGTTATCAGGCACTTGGAACGGCGCACGCCGGAAGTGCGGCGGCATTCCTGCATCTTCTGACATCTTCCCCACTGCGAGTTCCGATGCCGATGGCAGCCCAGCCGATGCTGGTTGTCGTGCTGGGTCCCCGCCGGAGGGAGCGCCCGGGCGATTCAGCACTTCTCGAGGTTTCCGGCATCCGTCCTGGGAGAGACAGCGCAACCGCACTGCTTGAGACGATCTTCTCGAAAGACGGAAGTCCGCGCTTCGACGCCGATGCCGCGCGACGATTGATGCTTGCCGCTGGTTTGCCGGCAGACCGGTTGTGGACGGGTCTCGAGGCGGATCACTGACCGCAAACGCATCTGTCATTCTGGACCGTTCGCGTATGCTTTCAGGGAGGGTCCAGGAGCAACTCGAGGATCCCGCCGTTCAACCCCCGGAGTCAATCCCTTTGTCTCCGTATTTCGAGGACCACCCAATGACCCCAGCACGCAAATCACGCAAGGCCCCCACTGAGCGCCCGGCCACACTCGGGGAGCTCATCCAGAGTGGCTACACCAGCCGCTCAGTCCGCCAGGAAATGAGGTCGAATCTCGTCGAGGCTCTGCGAAAAGGCACGGATCTGTTTCCTGGCGTCGTCGGCTACGACCAGACCGTCATTCCGGCGATCGAAAACGCAGTCCTCTCCGGTCAGGACATCATTTTCCTAGGTGAGCGCGGACAGGCCAAAACGCGGCTGGCACGCAGCATGACAGCCCTCCTGGACGAGTGGATGCCAATCGTCGAGGGCTCGGAAATCAATGACGATCCGCTCGCCCCGGTTTCCCGCTTTGCGCGTGACCTGATCGCTGAGCGAGGCGAAACGACCCCGGTCGACTGGGTGCATCGCGATCGACGGTATGGCGAAAAGCTGGCGACACCGGACACGACGATTGCCGATCTGATCGGGGAGGTCGATCCGATCAAAGTCGCGGAGGGGCGATATCTCAGCGACGAGCTGACCATCTCGTACGGTTTGATACCCCGCACAAACAGGGGCGTTTTTACGCTCAACGAGCTTCCCGACCTGGCCGAGCGCATTCAGGTCGGTCTTTTGAACATCATGGAAGAGCGCGATGTGCAGATTCGCGGTTACAAAATCAGATTGCCGCTCGACGTGATGATCGTCGCGTCGGCAAATCCTGAGGACTATACGAACCGGGGCAGAATCATCACGCCCCTGAAAGACCGGTACGGCTCTCAAATCCGCACGCATTATCCAGAAACCATCGATCTCGAGATGGAGATCATGGCGCAAGAGAGCAACCACTTTGGAACGCCGGGAATCGCGGTCGAGACACCTGATTTCATGAAGGAAATTGTTGCCGAGCTGACGCACCAGGCAAGACGGTCTCAGGACGTTTCTCAACGGTCCGGCGTTTCCGTGCGCATGAGCGTCGCCAACTATGAAAATCTGATCTCGAACGCCACACGACGGGCGATTCGCCTCGGTGAGAAGAGCGCCGCGCCGAGGATTTCCGATCTCGATGCAGTGCACGCCTCGACGACGGGGAAGATCGAGCTAGAAACGCTCGGCGAGGTTCGCGAGGATCAGGTCGTCGATCGCCTGATCGCGACGTCGATCTTGACAACGTTCAACCGGCATTTCTCGATTCGGCAGTTCGATCAGCTCATTCAGGCCTTCGAAAATGGTCTCGCCGTGGAGGCGTCCGATTCGATGCCGGCGATGGATTACGTGCACCAGCTTAGCCATCTGGAAGGTATACGCGACGCTATCGATCATCTCGGAGTCAGTGGGAGCCCGGTCGCGGTGGCGTCCGCCATCGAATTCGTGCTCGAAGGGCTCCATTTGAATCGCAAGCTCAACAAGGGTGGTGGCGCTGGTCCGGCGCGCTACTATCGCTAGCCCCAGCCGCTCACGCCTCAACGTCAGGAATCCTTGCTATGCCTCGTTTCGATAAGACGCGTTATTCCCGCTGGGATGGCACACAGTTACTCAACCCCGTCGACGCGAACGACGTGATGAATGCCATGTCCGAGGAGCTCATTCGCGACGGCGACCTGCTGAGCGCCTTGCGGCGGCTCTTCTGGGAAGGCATACAGCGGCCCGACGGCGAACGAATGCCCGGATTGCGGGACCTAATGAATCGCTTGCGCCAGGAACGGCAACAACAGCTTGGGCGCTACGACCTCGGTTCGGTTCTGGACGACATCCGCGAACAGCTCGAGGACATCGTGGATACCGAGCGAAGCGGTATTCAGCGCCGTCTCGATGAGGCTGGCAAGGACGAATCGGACGCCGATCCCGAAGGCGAATCTGATGAGGGCGAGCAGGGCGACCTGGACCGAGACGCCCTCAGAAAAATGCTGGAGAAAAT
>JBFWRO010000540.1:0-2718 GCA_050248865.1 Thermomicrobiales bacterium
CGACATCGTGCTTCCGCCCGCAGACGGGAACATCGACCGGAAGATGTGTTTGGTTCGAGCGTTTTTGTTGGCCCGGTACGTCTTCAGACGTAGGGGACCTCAGTCGAGCTGGTGGCGAATGGCGAAGGCGGCGAGCGCAGTGCGGGAATCCAGCTCCAGCTTGCCCATGATCGAACGCACATGGACCTTCACCGTCGGCACGGTGATGAAAAGTTCCTCGCCGATCTGGCGGTTCGATTTTCCCGCAGCCAGCAGCCGCAAGACCTCGAGCTCACGGGGACTCAGCCCGTAGGGCGCCATGGAGCGAGCTCCGCCGCTTGCCTCAGTCTCTCCCCACGCTTCAAAAACAACATCTGCCTCAGCCACTATGGCATCAAGGGTCATCGATTCACCAGCCGACCAGGCATCCGCAAATTCGTCGTCTGGCAGGCCATCTCTAGCGCGGTCGAGTTCGAGGGCATACAACTCTTCGTAGCCAAACGGCACGGCGGTTCCAGTCTGACGTCGCAGTTGTGTCATCGCACTGAGAATCCTCACCGCCTGAGCAGACCTTCCTATCGCATTTGCATGTGCACCAGCCGACATGAATGAGAACTGCATCAACCACGCTTCGCCGAGTCGCAAGTGTTCTTTCATTGCGTGCCGCTCGAGCTGGGCGCTTCGGGAGATCTTCCCGATTGTCTCGAGGTACCAGGCGAGGTTGCCCTCGAGATCAGCAAGTTCCCAGGGATCGCCCAGTTGCTCAAATAGTGATTGCGCCATGTCGAAATGTGACGTGGCGAAAGACTCACGGCGAGCATTTGCCTCGCAGACGGCTAAATTGTGATGAGCCCAGCCACAGAGAAACCGGTCGTCAAGCTGGCGAGCGAGTTCGAGCGCGCTTTCGAGCAGCACCCGCGATTCGTCGAGCATTTCCGTTCTCCACGAAAGTATTCCGTTGAGGACCAAGGCCCACGCGATCTTTTCCGGGTCACCAGAAATGCGAGCAATCGTTAGCGCCTCTTTCGCAGCAGAAAACGCGGCATCGAACCGTCCAGAGCGAGCCTCCGCCAATCCAAGTCCCACGTACGCGCCGGCTCGTTCCGCCTCGAATCCCCCGCCCGGCAGTTCGATCACACGATGCATCCATACCTGCTGATCACGGATTCTCCCGCGTGGTTGCCAAAGGGTGAAAATCAGGTCCCACGACATGCGCAATGCCAACTCGGCCTGATTCTGATTGATCAGCCAGCCGAGAGCCGCGTAAATGTTCGCGGTTTCGCGTTCGACCGCCTGAACCTTCGCGACTCTTCCCGGGCCAAAGTGTGGTCTGCCACGCTCAACGAATTCGAGAAAGTGTCGAGCATGGGCGAGCCGAATTGTTTCAAGCTCATTGCTCGACTCAGACAGCTCCGCGGCAAAGTCCCGGAGTGGCTCCAGCATGGAAAAACGCGGGCGCCCATCCGCCGATTCGATCACACGCAGCAAACTCTGGTCGACCAGAGCTTCGACCGCCGTTTCGACGTCAACAGCATCTGTGTCGCATGCCCTGATAAGGACGTCTGTCGCCGCGTCCAGGGTGAACGAATCAACGAAGACCGCCAATGTCCTGAAAACACTCTGCTGGAACCGAGAAAGAAGCTCGTAAGACCATCGAATGGCAATGCTCATCGACCGGTGTCGTACCGGCATATCCGGTCCGCCGACACCGAGATTTGCCAGACTGTTCGGCAACTGCTCGACCATTGAGCCCGGTGGCATAAACCTGACCCGCGCGGCGGCCAGTTCGATCGCGAGCGGCAACCCACCGAGGCGCCGACAGATTTCCTCCACTGCCGACAGGTTGCTTTCTGTCAGCGAGAACTTGGAGTCGGCTGCAGAAGCACGTTTGGCAAATAGCTGCACCGATGCCGGGAGACCGGTGATATCACCTGGCGGCCCCGCTGTAGGTAGCGGTAGCGCGAGCGGTCCAATCTCATATTCCCACTCTCCGGAAAGCCGGAGCCTCGCCCTGCTGGTCGCCAGCATCTTCAGCATCGGACATAGGCCGAGGAGCAAGGCCAGATCTGGCGCCGCTTCTAGGAGGTGTTCGATGTTGTCAACAATGAGCAACACGCGCCGGTCGTGTATCGACGCCGCCAACTGCTCGACGATTGGCAAGTCCCCACGCTCCTGAACGCGGAGCGCACGGGCGACGGCCGGCAGCACCGCCTCTGGCTCGGTTAGGGAGGCCAGTGCGATGAACGCCACTCCGTCTGGAAAGTGTTGAGTGACAACTGATGCCGTTTCGATAGCCAGGCGCGTCTTGCCTACGCCACCAGGTCCGGTCAGCGTCACAAGTCGAACATCGTGAGACTGCAGGAGCGCTGCAATCTCGTCGATCTCCCGATTTCGCCCAACCAGCGACGTCAGTGGGCGAGGAATCGCTCCGGCGATGGAGAAGTCAGCGGCATTGCTCGACATGAGTCGCCCCCGCCGTGAGTGGGATGGCCGAGTTTACCAACGAGTTCAGTGCGTTCTGATTACCTTACGTTGGAAACCTGCGAATGGGAAGAGGGAGTGTCCGGATCCTTCTAGATCGACAGCAGAACTTCTCGGGCCTTTTCGCCAATCTTGCTGACGACATCTTCGTTCTGGGCATGGATGGGGTTCTTCCCGGTGAAGAACAGAAAGGAATCTTCCAGCATCTGGCGAGCGACGGGTACGTCGGCATCGACATCGCGAAATGCGGTGTGGTCG
>JBFWRO010000541.1:0-2715 GCA_050248865.1 Thermomicrobiales bacterium
GTCGGCTACGGACCAGGCGGAGAAGCGGCGCACGGGGCGAACGAAGCCGTCAACATTGATGATCTCGTGACCCAGGCCCGCGTCTACGCCGATACCGCGATTCGTCTGCTCTCCTGATTCGGCAATCCTAGATCAATCAGTGGCGCCCGCGTCCGGCTTCAGATAGCGCTCAAACCAGTCAAGGATGCGGTTCATCAGGTCGATCTGGTGCGCCCGTTCGACGAACCCGTGCTTTTCTCGCGGGTACCGGACGAACCGTACTGGCACGCCCAGCACCTTCAGTGCGCGGAAAAACTCCATTCCCTGCGCAGGATGCACCCGCGCGTCCTCGTCGCCATGCACGATCAACGTCGGCGTCTTTACATTCGCCACGTAGCGGATCGGCGACGACGCCCAATAATGCTCCATCTCGTGATACGGCTGTCCCGGGTAGTACAGCAGATTGGCAGTCGGGATATCTCCCTGCCCATGATCGGAGATCATGTTGGACAGTCCCGCGCCCATGACCGCCGCTCGAAAAATATCGGTCTGGGTGATGGTCCAGGCAGTGAGATAGCCCCCCCAGCTCCATCCGGCAATTCCCAGCCTGTCGCGATCGGCAATTCCTCGTTCGACCATAGACAGCGCGCCAGCGACGAGGTCTCTCGATTCACCACCGCCAACGTCATCCTGCAAGAGTTTCTGGAATGCGTCACCGTAGCCCGTGCTGCCGCGCGGATTTGGCATCAGCACGGCAAAGCCGCGGCTGGCCAGAAGTTGCGCCCAATCATGCCAGTCCAGCATGACCCGATCTTCCCATTGCCACGATGGGCCGCCGTGAATTTCGACCACGAGCGGATAGCGTTGACCCGGCACGTATCCAATGGGATACGTCAGCAATCCCTCGATCTCCACCCCGTCATCACTCAGCCAGCGCACATGTTCCACCGGCTGTAGGCGCCCGGCAAACGACACGCCAAACGAGGTCACCACTGAGACATCCCCATTCAGAGCCCCGATGCAAACCTCTTCTGGCGTTGTGCCATCCGACCAGATCAATGCAACGCTCGACCCATCGGCCGCAATCGAGGGTCCCGAGATGATGCTGCCTCGCTCCTGAAGCGAAGGAGGCGTCACCTGAGTCATTATCCCGGTCGAGACATCGACTTCGTACAGGCGACCATGCGTACGCTCTACAACGCGAGCCACGAGCGTTCCCGGCCGACCGGGACGAGGCACGATACTCTCGACGATACCGTCGAAATCCGGCAGCAGATTTTGCGACTCCCCTCCCGCGAGAGGAACGATCCAGATCGAGTCCTCCGGATGATCGCGAAATCCATCCGCGACCAACGCGATCACGACGCCATCGCTCGTCTCGATCGCTTGCGGTGACTCGCCTGTTCTCGCCATGTGGCTGATCAGCCGCACGCCGCTGCCATCTACCGGAACGAGCCACAAATCGCTTTCGCCGATGGTGGCATCGTGACCAATATCATCAGTCGTCACCGCCACGATTGCGCTACCGTCAGGCAGCCAGCAGAAACACCGGACTTCGCGCTCGCCGACTGACAGAATTCTGGATTGCTCAGAGGCCACATCAACCAGCCAGAGCCGTGCAAACCTCGGATCTTCCTCCACCACGACCGCGTCGTCCCGCTCTTTCCTTCGCGCTTTCACCTCGTCAGGTTCGGGATCACGCCGCAGGACGGCGATGGACTCCCCGTCTGGTGACCATGCTGGCTGGCTGAGTTCTCCGGCAATCTGAGAGAATCTGCAAGCCTCACCGCCGTGCATAGGCAAGAGATAGATCTGACTATCTTCCTTGTCTTTGTCTTTGTCTTTCGCGTCGCGATTTGACAGGAAAAGCATCTGGCGACCATCTGGCGACCAGCGGGGAGCGCGGTCGCAAGCGGTACCCGCCGTGAGCTGCCGTGCCGATTCGTGACCCGCGGCAATCCAGATTGCACTCGTTTCCTGTTCGTCCTTTTGGCCAGCTGGGGCAACGACGAATGCCGCCTGTTTGCCATCCGGTGAGATTCGTGGGGAACTCGGTATAAGGCGGTCGGCTAGTTCTTCAGGCGTGAGCAGTCTGGCGAGGTCGGCCGGTAGCTGATGTACTTCGCGGTCAAGCAATTCGATCAATGTGCGCTCCCTGATTCACTGATTCTGCCGCACCGGGGCTGTCACCGGCGCGGTCACACGTACATGACAGGAGACCTGTCCGCCAGATGACAGTAACACCCGCGCGAGTTGTGCCGGGGTGACAACCGATGGCAGTACCGGGCTCTTACAATGTCGGTGAATTCTACGATCCCACAAAGGCTGGACGTTTTCGATGGCTGTAACAACTCCCGAGATCGCCGCTGCAGCACCGCGAACGCTCTCGGACGACATTTATTTGCTCGCTGGCATTTTGGGGCGCGTCTTGCATGCGTCCGAGGGTGACGTTGCGTTCGAACAGACCGAAGCGGCACGTTCATACGCCAAGGATTTCCGTGCTGGTGACCTAGCTACCGGCGAAGCTCTTGCCGGGCTTATCCACGCGCTCGATGTCAATGATGTAGAAGCTCTGGTCCGTGCATTCACCAACTATTTCCAGCTGATCAATCTGGCTGAAGACAGCGAGCGCATTCGTCGCATCCGTGCGCGAGAACAGGCGGAGCCTGGATTGAGACGTGGCTCTCTCGCTGAAGCGGTGAACCTTCTCGCCGATCATGGACTCGACGGGGCCGC
>JBFWRO010000542.1:0-2713 GCA_050248865.1 Thermomicrobiales bacterium
GCGATAACGGCAATCTTTCCTTGATCAATCATCAGTCATCCCACGGCGTCGATCCCTGCTATGTCAGTACGGATATCGAGGGGCGAACTGTGTTCGTTGCCAATTACACAAGTGGTTCTATCGCGGCACTGCCGATCCTGGACGACGGGAGTCTTGGTCCCGCGTCGAGCACCGTGCAGCATCACGGATCCAGCGTGGTCGCCGGGCGGCAGGAAGGCCCGCATGCCCACATGATCGCGCCGACCCCAGACGGTGCAGCCGTACTGGGGACCGATCTTGGCACCGACGAAGTGGTGATCTACCGCTTTGAGAGCGGCAACCTCGAACGAGTTGGCGCTGTGGCGGTCGAGGCAGGCTCCGGACCCCGGCACTTCGCCTTCTCACCCGATGCCACGTCGCTGTACGTGCTCAACGAGTTGAGTTCCACGCTCGACGTTTTCACGTATGACAGCGGGCAACTCGCCTTTCCGTACCGCCAGACCCTGACAACTCTGCCAGAAGGCTTCGCCGGAACCAACTCCACCGCTCATGTGCAGGTGTCGCCGGACGGGCGGTTTGTCTACGCATCGAATCGGGGGCACGACAGCATCGCCATCTTCGCCGTCGAGCCAGTCTCGGGTGAGCTCTCGCAAGCAGCAATCACGCTCACCCGCGGCGAGGAGCCGCGCAACTTTGGTCTCTCCCCCGACGGTCTCTGGCTCCTGGCCGCGAACCAGAATTCGGACACGATCGTGACCTTCCGGCGCGACTCCGGGACGGGGATGCTCGAACACGTGGGCGATCCTGTACCAGTTCAGACGCCGGTATGCGTAGTATTCGCCCACTAACCCAACGACGTTCTGGCCCGCTATTCCTCGAACATGGCACGGATCGATCTTGCTCGGCTGTTATCCCGTTGGGCCGAAGATCTGCGCCATATTTTCCGGAGCGAAGAAGGCCTCGATCGGATAAGTGCCTGCAACGGTGCCAATGAACCGGTCGATCTGCTCCTGGTTGCCGGGCAGTGCGGCTATCAGCGCTTCCTGTTCCGGACTGGGGGGCTGCAATCTGGCCATGTCACACGTGATCTGAAACATGGGAAAGGCTGACTCATTACGAGTCTGTTCGTATGCGGCCAAGGCATCGTCCAGCGGCTGTTTCCCGGAGCATCCATCGTCGATCGCCAACGCCAGTAACTCGGCATCGCGGAAGGCATCAGAAATTCCCTGCGCGGTGATGGGATCCTTGTGATAACCGGCATCACCCACGAGCGCCCAACCAGGTCCGTACGGTTTGCGGAAAAAATTGCGCAGATCTGACGTCCCTCTGAAGCGCTCCACCTGCTGGCCGCTTCTCACCCGTTCAGCCAGATCTGGAGCCGTATCGAGAGCCTTGTCAAAATGTCCTTCGATGTCTTTTCGGACGGTCTGAAACTGGTCGACTGGCCAGTAGTTGATAACGAGCGCGTTGCCATCGTTCGTCGGCGCGGAAATGAGTGTCTGTTCCGGACGAATATACAGTTCCGCAAAATCGATGGGATAGCCACGCCAGTATGCGTAATATGCGCAACTCTGCGCCGGGACCTCGTTGTACGTTGCCGCCCCGGTCAATTTTGCAACCAGAGAGTGCTGTCCATCGGCGCCGACCACGATGCTGGCGCGCTCCTCGACCGATGACATTCCCCTGGCATGGCCCCGCACCCCGATGACGCGGTCACCGTCCCAGAGCAGTTCGTCGACCGTGAACTGATCGCGAAACTCGACACCTGCCCTCACCGCGGCGCGGAGAAGCACCGAGTCCAATGCGATGCGCCGGGGAGCTATGGCCCTGCGCTCGCCTTCATACGCAGGAGCGGTTCCGCGCAGCACCACCGGACCAAAGTCCAGTGACATCTCCCCAATGGGAGGCACCCCCGTGGCGATGACCTCGTCGAGCAAGCCCCAGGTTGCGAGGCGAGATGTGCCCGTTTGATGGATGTAGTGCGTCGACATCGTGTCGCTGGGAAACGTCGCTTTATCCACCAGCAAAACGCGATAACCGCGCTGGGCGAGAAGCATCGCTGTCGGCGAGCCGGCACACCGGGCGCCAACGACAATCATATCGAACACCAATCACTCCCTTCGACCCGCCGGGAAGAGATCATTGCAAGTGGGCGAGTTGCATACATGATGCGTCAAGAATTCCGGGCGCGCATCCGTAACATGACCGATCCAGGCGTGAAAAACAGGGTATCGTCTCGCAATAATTACGGAAGCATGAAGATTCACGGCCAGTGCGCGGAGCGTCGAAAGGGACACCTTGCGGCATGGAAGTGTCCGCCCGGCCAGCAATTCGGTTGAGGAGGAATCGAGCGTCGCCATCGGTCGGCAGGAGGGTTCAGATGCGCTCAGGTCGACCCGCACCGCAGTCGTCATCGCAGACCATCACCACCTTGCCGGTCGGCTTCGCCGGGGCAAGCCGGCCAGCCCATGTGCGGGATTCACCTGAAGGCAGGTTTACCACCGCCTCGATTGGGGACATGACGGTCTTGCCGATTTCGCGCGCGATTCGATCAGCGGCAACCGGGATCAGAAGACCGTGACATTCGCGACAGCGCACCTCCCCGCAGCTTCGATCTCACACCCGCCGAGGACCGGCTGTTGACCGGCTGCTATCCAGAACTCGGACACGATGATCCTCCTCCGGCGCGATACGGAGACTGATAAGCTCCCGCGGGTTGGCGAGCCAGTGCTAG
>JBFWRO010000543.1:0-2704 GCA_050248865.1 Thermomicrobiales bacterium
CCCATGAGCAAGAACGACCCGGAGATCATCGAGATCGAAGATTGGCATGTCGTCAGTGATGGCGAGGTGGCCACGGTCGACGAAGATGAGGAACCCGAACCGCAATATGCCAACCCCGTCTGGGTGGGCGAAATGCGCACTGCCGGGCCGGGGTGTTGCTTTGGGTTCTCACTGACGATCCTCGTGGTCACGCTCATTTTCCTGCTCGGAATGTGTGCTGCCTGCTGGCTCATCCTGCGCGCCCTGGGGTGGATTTTCTAATGTGAGCTTTCGGATTCGACCATTTCGTATCGACGATCAGCGTGCCGTTCGGCAACTAGTTCTCGATGGGCTTGGTGAGCATTTCGGATTCATCGACGAGTCGCTCAATCCCGACCTCGACGATATCCAGGCCATGTATATCGACCGAGGTCATCTTTTCGTAGTGGCCAGGATGGATGGATCGCTGGCAGGCACTGGGGCGCTGATCGAGGAGTCCGGTGATGTCGCTCGGCTGGTGCGCATGAGCGTAACCGCGAACTGTCGTGGCCGTGGGGTTGGCAAAGCACTGGTGGAACATCTGCTGGCCGCCGCCCGGCAACGGGGGTACAAGCGTGTCGTTTGCGAAACCAATCACGATTGGCACGACGCGATTGCGTTGTACCTGGCGTGCGGGTTCCGGGAGACAGGGGCGCGCGATGGCGATCGGCCCTTCGAAATTGCTCTAACGTAGGTGATGCGCTTTCGTTAGTTGCGAAACGACACCAGGGCCGTCGCCTGACTGCAATGTGAGACCGCATTCGCGCCACAAACCCGAACTGGCGGCGTTCAGTCCCCTGCAGCACGCGCCTGAGCGGGCGCCTTGACGACAAGATCGAACGCCGTGCGCGCGGCTTCCTCGCCGGCAAACGTGAGCGTGAACGCATAGCGCCCCTCTCGCTCGAGTTTGACGGCTGGCAGGCGAATGGTCAGCGGCACAACCTGGTCCGTCCCTTCCTTTAACTGGACCGGCCGGCCCACGCTGATGTCCGCGCGGACAACCTGCTCGAGAAGCCCCTTGCCGTCTTCATCGACCATTTGCAGCTCGTACGAGAGTTTGCGATTCGTCTCCGTCCATGGAACGACGACGCGAATTGCCAGTTCGAATGGGCGCGTCACCGGCAGGGCATCGACGGTGAGCCTGGCCCAGCCTCCACCAAGGATGAAAAGCTTGCCGTTGGCCACTTGCACGGCGTCGGCGAGAAGGAAACAATCGACCCGGGCCATACCCGAACGTTCAGGATGACATCGGCGTGCAGACCTCGATCAACACACCGTTGGGATCGCGAACATAGCCGACTAATTGCCCCCAGGGCTTCTGCTTCGGCTCAGCAACGAGGGAGCCGCCAGCGTCGATTGCCCGCGCAATGGCTCCCGGCACATCGCTGGTTGCCAGCGCGATTTCGTATCCGAAGGGAAGTTCTTCCGGGCGATGCGCCTGAAAACCTCCTGCCAGATTGGTTCCGGTGAGCGACTCGCTGGCGAAGGAGAGGGTCACGGCGCCGGTGTCCAGCTCGCCGTAATCCCCGTCGTCAGAGACAAACCGGCGTTGGAAGCCAAAGGCCTGCTCATAGAAGCCAATCGTCGCCGGGACATCCGCAACGGTAATGATCGTATAGGCGAAAGTGACGTCAGTCATGGTCAATAGTGTAGCAAGCACGGCGCGACATTCCACGCGATCCCAGGAAATCTGCCCTCTGAATCGCGCGCACCTGCTATCTTGACGCCTGAGCCGGATTTCCGTCGCAGGAAAGCGATGCCCGTGACGAACGACGCACCGAAAACCGCCCCTACTGCCGTTGAGGCCTACGAACCGCTTACCGGACGCTGGAGCAGACTCATCGCTCCGCAGTTCGTGGAGTGGCTCGACGTTCCCAGCGGTGGCCGCTGGCTCGATGTCGGATGCGGGACTGGCGCGTTGATTCAGGCGATTCTCGATACACAGCGGCCATCCGAAATCGTCGGCATCGACCCCAACTCCTCCTTTATCGCCTACGCCCGGAGGCAGATTACCGACCCGCGAGTGCGATACGAAGTCGGCGACGCCCGGGAGTTGCCCGTGCCCTCCAGACAATATGACGCAGTCGTCGCTGGACTGGTGCTGAATCATATCGATCCACCGTCGCTGCCCAGAGCGATCGCCGAGATGAGCCGGCCAGCCAGGCGGGGTGGGGTGGTTGGCGCGTATGTCTGGAACTACGCGTCAGGAATGGGGCCACGCGTGAAATTCTGGGAAGAGGCGACAGCGCTTGATCCCGGCGCCGTTGCGCGAGATGAACGAACTTTGTACCCATTGTGTGAGCCTCGTGCGTTAGAGCGTATGTTTGGGCGCGCGGGTTTCGGTGCTGTTGAAACACGTTCGTTCGCGACCGACGCACGTTTTTCATCCTTCGACGACTTCTGGCGCCCTTTTCTCGATGGCGCAGGGGTTGCCAGTCGCTATTTGCTCGCATTGGCGCCGGATCGGCAAGCTGCGCTGCGGGAGCGTCTACGGCAATCGTTGCCGACTGCGCAGAATGGGGAAATCTCCTTGTCAATCGAGGCATGGGGAGTTCAGGGAGTTACCTGATACGTACGCGGTTTTTTGGTCGACCGGCGATCGAGCCCAATGTCTGCACGTCAAATCTTGTCGTCGCAGGTTGGAGTTGGTACGATCAGTAGCCGTAGCGAGACAAACCTTGCCTTA
>JBFWRO010000544.1:0-2693 GCA_050248865.1 Thermomicrobiales bacterium
CCCTTCATGGCAGCGGCCATCAGTATTTCATGGGTGATGCCGATCGCGACGCGACTGTATCGACTTACGCCGATCATCGGCACCATCTCCGCGCTGATCATGTTGGGATTTGGCGTGATTATGGCCAGCGGAAACTTCCATATCGTCAGTGGCTGGCTCTCGCGAACGCTTCCCCTGGCCTGATCTGATGAAAATCATGACCGACCCACCAGTGGAATTTGCCGCGGTCGAGAACGACAAGCCCGAGAAACGAGTCTGGGTCTGGCCGGCAGTTGGCCTGCTCGCAATCGTTGCCATCGGCGCCTTAGCCTGGTTTTTCATGCGGACCGACAGCGATCTGAGTAGATCGGTTGCATCAGGTCTCGACCGCACATCGACGATGGAGCTTGTCAGCGGGGGAATCCCCCAGGATGTTCCTGACGAGGTGCCCCTGAGCGGCGATCTCGTGGCATCGCTGCATCTGACGACGACCGAACAGCGTTTCGGCCGGGAGTTAACCGTGCGTCTGTTTTCCGAGGGAGCCCCCGATGCGCCGATGACCTCGGCGACGGTGCGGGCTACTGCATCGATGCAGCTCATGAGTCATGGGACGTATGATGCGTCAGCCAGCGTGGGCGACGACGGCTCGTACCACTTGCCATTGCGTCTCGATATGGCAGGAGACTGGCAAATCGACATGGTCGTCCTGTACGAGGGGGAGGAGCTGCCAGTGCTCCTCTACGTCAGCGTCCTCGATTGACCCACACTGATTCTGGGTCGTCAGCGTTTCGTTCTCATGCTCGTTCGAACTGAAGAGGGAATTCGGAATGATTATGAATATCATGTTGTCAGGTAGAGGCAGGAAACCGTTGGGGCTGCGATTCGCCATCGCACTCGCTGCGCTTCTGGCATTTTCGGCGCAGTACACCATCGCGGCTCAGGAAGCGGCGACCCCGGTCTCGAGTCTCGTCGACAACTATGTCGAAGCGGCGACGCGTGAAGGGCTGACCGCGGAAGGATTCGAGGTCGAAATCACGCTGGCGGCTCCCGAGTTCCTGGAGGCGATGGGGAGGGCACAGGAAGCGGTCGATCTTGGTGCTGACGAATATCTGGTTTTCGTCGTTGTCCGGCGGCATCATGGCGCCCTGGACGATGCCCATGCCGAGCACGAACACTGGGGACCCTTTTTGCGGGTCGATGGGAAATCGATACATGTCGCTTCCGAGACGCGTCTCCTGGGGGATGATGGGCACAATCGCACCAACGCTTTCATCTTCGCGGATTTGCCCGCGACGATGCTGCAGGAGAACCATAGTTACGAGTTAGTCCTGCCACCGGGGGACGATGGAGTCCGGCCTTCGATGACATGGTTTTCCCCGCTGCTCCCCGACACGATTCCCGCGACTCCGGCGCCGGTTGCAACTCCAGAGTCCTGATATCCGCATTTCTCGCTCCAGGAGACCCGGCGCATGCGATATCCACTCTTGATCTTCGCCTTACTCACGTTCGTCGTTGGCACGATCGGCGGGACCGAGGCCGTTCAGGCCCAGGAGTCGAGCGCTACGCCCGAGGCAACGCCCGATGCGAGCCAGTCGGTGCTGGTGTCGATGGTGATCGACAATTCGGGGTGCATGCCGGACCGGTTGATTTCGGCGGAAAGTCCCGTCGCCGCCCGAATTCTGCTGTTACATGCAGGTGACGATGATATTGCGGACCTGGAAATCCTGGAAGACGGAATCGACGTGCCAGCCGGGACCAAGACGGATCTGGGTAAGAATGGGTCGTTCCTTCTTCTGGATGGGTTGACCACCGTCCTCGAACCGGGGGACGAGTTCTCGTTGACCCTGACGTTCAAGTTCAGCGTGGATGTCACGCTTTACGTGACGATTGCCGATCCAGCGGCCGAATCAGATCGAGCCACACCGTCTGCGCCTACGCTTGTCAATGGTCTGAAGATCAGCGGGGTGAGCGCCTCGCTCGTCGCTATCGCTCCTGATGATTTGCCGGAAGCGTGAGCAGCGGGTATGGTCATTCGACGATTCCGTTCAGGCATGAGCAACGTCGATCATCAGGACCTTGTTCGAATGCGCACTGCACTTCCCCCGGTGGGTCATTCTGGTTCGGTGATCCGCAGGGCCCCGGGGCGCATGATCTGATTAAGGAGAATGCATGTACGTCTATGTCGGCACATACACCGAGCCTCCTGGCGGCCGAGCGAGCGGCATAGAAGTCTTCCGATTGGATGAAGAGACGGGCAGCCTGGAGCATGTGCAAACGGCCCTGGGAGTGGCGAATCCTTCTTTCCTCGTCCTGCATCCGCGCGAGCACCACCTCTACGCGGGAGAGCGCTATCTCTATGCAGTGAACGAAGGTCGAGAGGGAAAAGTGACCGCCTACGCCCGCGATAGCGATAACGGCAATCTTTCCTTGATCAACCATCAGTCATCCCACGGCGTCGATCCCTGCTATGTCAGTACGGATATCGAGGGGCGAACTGTGTTCGTTGCCAATTACACAAGTGGTTCTATCGCGGCTCTGCCGATCCTGGACGACGGGAGTCTTGGTCCCGCGTCGAGCACCGTGCAGCATCAGGGATCCAGCGTGGTCGCCGGGCGGCAGGAAGGCCCGCATGCCCACATGATCGCGCCGACCCCAGACGGTGCAGCCGTTCTGGTGACCGATCTTGGCACCGACGAAGTGGTGATCTACCGCTT
>JBFWRO010000545.1:0-2669 GCA_050248865.1 Thermomicrobiales bacterium
TTTTCGACAGGATTCCACGTCACCCCATCGATTTTCAGACTCGAACCTACGATGGCGCCATCGGCAAATTGCAGCAGCTCCGCGGCGTTCGACGCCCGGAAACCAGTATTGACCAGGACCGGAACGCCCGAATCCTTCACGGCAGCATATACCTCGGCCAGGCTGGACGCGTCGGCAGGCTGGCTGGTAATCGGGCCGGAGACGCAGAGCGCGTCAGGCATCGAGGAAAAGACCACTGAGCGCGCCACCTCTGGCAGAGGACGCGGCGCAATCTGTGCGGCGAACTCGGCATTGATGTTGAAAATCAAGCGACAGCTTTCGGCGCCGACCTCGCGTCGATAACGGAACGTGTCGCCAGCCGAGCGCACCCAGAGGCCAAAGTCGCCAGCGAATGCGCCTGTAAAGATTTCACGGCAAAAGGCCGCTCCGGTCGCGGCCGCCAGGGCGATCGTCGACTTGGGATCCCAGAGGACGTTGACTCCGAACGGCACCGACAGCTCGCCGCGCATGGTGGCAACCACATCCGCCATGGCGGCCACACTGGCAACGTCGGCATCGAGGACATAGGGACGGTCGTTCTCGTTGCAGAACATCACCGCGTCGATGCCGCCGCCTTGCAGGGCTTCGAGATCGCGCGCGACCCAGTCGCGAATGCCTTGCATGCCCTTGCTGCCGTCATAAAGCGGCGTTCCTGGGAGTGCCGGCAAGTGCACCATGCCGATGATCGACTTCGACGTACCTGTCAGTTCAGAGAGCCAACTCTGGGCCATGGACGACGCTTCCTCCTGATCCGCCTTGATGTGAAGGCGTTCTACGTTCGAATCACTCCGGGGTTTCGTACCGACCGGAACGAGTCGTTAACCGAATCCGATACACAACCGTGAATTCGCCCAGATCTGGAAGTGGGGCAGGTTCTGGATAAACATTCCGTAGCGCCGCGCTGCGCGCGGGCTCCTCGGAAATCTCCTCGAAGATGCCCTCGGCAATGACACTTCGCCAGCGGTCGGGAGCGGTCGCTTCATCGACCTCGAACGTAACGAGAGGCTGGACCCGCATGAAGTCGAGCTTGCGGCCCGGTCCCGAGTGGGCGTAGATCGCCTCGCCGTCGTAACCATATGCCAGGGGAACGAGATACGGCCGGCCGTCACTGTCCTGACCGTGATCGCAGCAGGCGATCCGTCCGACGATAGCCGTCCGCAACAGATCCTCGATCTCATCCTCGGGAAGGACGCGGATAACCCCCATCGCTTACTCCGAGACGACGTGGACCGAAACATACTGGATTGCGTTCATCTGGTAGCCCTTTCCATTCCAGGCGGCGATTTCAGGTTGGGTGAGGCGTCGCTCGTCGGTTGCGCGCGCGGCGATGCGATGCATTCCCGGAGTCGCTTGCCACCGGTGTTCCCAGCGCCGCCAACCGCGGCCAGAGGTGCATCCTAGTCCGGCGCATTGCCAGGTAGCGCCGCCATCGACGCTGACCTGGACTTGCTGGATGCCTCCGTACCCAGACCAGGCCCATCCAAGGACGCTGACCGTTCCGGCTGCGATTGTTGCACCGTCCTCGGGAGCAGCAATCAACGATTTGGGGGGCATATCCGCGATTGGCCGCAACGCCGTTCCAGAGGCATCCCAGAAAACGTAGTTGTCCGCGTTCCAGAATCCATCGAATGGGTGATCCTGGACATCGAGCCCGACCAGCCATTTCGTCGAGGCGATACCGGCCCAGCCCGGGACAAGCAGACGGACCGGACCGCCATGCGCGGCGGGGAGCGGATCGCCATTCATCGTCCAGACGACCATGGTTTCCGGATGCATGGCCACCGAAATGGGCAGTCCACGGCGCATCTCGGGGAAGTCACCTCCCTGGCTGACGATGTCGACGGCATCAGGTCTGACGCCAGCCATTTCGAGTAGCGTCGACAAGGGAATGCCACCCCAGACGGCGTTGCCGACGGCGTCGTTGATCCAGGGTGTGCCAGGCGGGAGAGGATCGAAGCGGGTGCGGCCATTCCCGGCGCATTCGAGGAACGCTTCGTGCTCCCGAGCAGGCTGATCGACCAGATCGTCAAACGTCAGCGTCAACGGACGCTCGACCAGACCTGAGATCCTCAATCGCCATTCATCACGCGAGATCACGGGAACCGGCCCATTTGAACGCATGAAGAAGCGCTCGACGTCCACTATGCGGCTGGATGCTGGTTCGATGAGGGAAAGCGGCATGCCAAAGTTCCCGCCACCGTACGGGACCAGTCGCTCATCCTTACCGAGGGCCCGGAGAATTGAAACTGGTTCCTGCTCCAGATCGATGAATTCAGTCAAACGCGAACCATCTCCTACTGCGCCTGAACGCGATGGGCGACTCTCACACTTTCGAAATGGATAGTAGCCGAAGGTTCAACTGCCCTTGTCGATCAAGATGATCCATCCGTCTCGATAATCACGTGCCGGTCGAGACCGGCAAGGTCTGGAAGGATGGTGATCGTCGCCTCTGGAAACGTTCGCTGCGCAGACGCTATGACGGCGGCAGGTTGAGAGGGATCGATTTCCAGTCCGATTGCACCACCGGGAGCAAGTAGGCGGGGAGCATCATCAAGAAGCGCGCGAATCAGGTCCAGGCCGTCTCGGCCACCATCGAGCGCCAGGCGGGGCTCGGCAGCAAGCATCACATT
>JBFWRO010000546.1:0-2664 GCA_050248865.1 Thermomicrobiales bacterium
CAAAAGACATCGGCATGAACTGCCGACGGGTCAGCACCGGCGCCAGCGACGGTTTGTCGCGGCGCCTATTGCTTGCTGAAGAGATCGAGCACCAGGAAATCTGCTGGACCTGCGTGCCTGACCATGGTCACCTCCCGCGCGAATGCATGCGGAACGTGACGCCGAACGCGAGGAAAACACAAACCGCTCACCCCGCATGGGGACGAGCGGCGTCAGGCCCGTGGTACCACCCCAATTCGCGGCGACTGGCATCGCCACGCACTTTCCGGACAGCGCGTGTGGTTGGAAGCGCGATCCGACGGCTCTGTAACGGGAGCCTTTTGGTGGTTGCCCACCCCCGTCGCTGTCTACTGCCCGGTGTTCACCAGGGTTCGGAGCGAAGCTCGGAGGTCTTTTTCACCGGCGGTCCCGATCCCGCTTCGCAGCTGCCGCGGTTCTCTGCACCGCTCTCGCCGGTTACTCGTCCTCGTCGAAGCCTTTACGGTCTTCTGAGTTCGTACGCTACCAAGCCAGGCGGGACTTGTCAACCGCCAGGCTTCGTCCATTTTCGGGCTCTCCGCGAGGCTGGAAACGATCGTTCGTCCACTTTCCTGACAGACACCACGCCGAATGCTCAGGACGTGCGTTTCTTTCCCCTTCCGCCTCTGACCGGTTTTGAGGACTCGGCTTCTGGCAAAACCTCAGCATCCAGACCATCGACATCGAGTTCGGCGGAGGAATCCGGTTCTATTGCATCATCGACAATCGGAGCGAAACCGAGCGTCAGCGACTGTTCCACGATGTCCCGCCGCAAGAGTCGCTCTGACTCTCGCAAGGCGTTGCGGAGAGGATGATCGGGAAGCACGTCTTCCAGCATCTCGCGAACCTGCCGCAGCAGATCGATCGTCTTGTTGAATGTCAGAACCAGATCGCCCTCGGAAAGCTGGATCTTTCCGGTGATCTCGATCATCGTCTGGCCCCTGGCCCAGGCTCTTGCGGCGCCGTAGAAACTCGGATTGTGCCCCTCGCTGATAAACAGCTTGTGATCTCGCTCTTCACCGAGAATGGTGTGCTCGATATCCTCGAGCCGCCGTCGCACTGAGAGAAGGTCGTCCGGCAGATCGAGGTGATTCGCATAGCGGAAATCGCGATCGAAGCTGAACCAGGAAAAAACTTCGGCGAGATCTTCCGGTAAGAGCCGGTCGAGAATGCCGCGATCCACCAATTCGCACAGAATCAGCGCGTCGTTGTCGAAGACGGCGGCAAGCATGTCTGCCTTGGCAGTGGGGTAGCCCCGGTGCATGTAACCGAAACGGTCGAGCACTTCCCGGATGCCCCGGATCACCCCCCGAATGCGGGCATCCTCAGCATCCTGCTCCCGTTCGAGAATATCCTGCAGGGTGTTTCGTTCACGCTCCAATTTGTCGACACGGTGTAAATGATTGCGATGTTCTTTGCGCACCGGGCAGTGGTGGCAGGGGTGATGATCCCGTGTGGTGTTCAGGGATTCACTCTGACTGACCGCTTCCCGGAGCGTCTCGTCGATTCGCGCAACCTCCAGTGCGACGCGTTCACGTTCCCGCTGGCGATGTTCCTCGCGCATAGCTTCGAGGTCGGGAAGCTCCATAGCGTCGAGCTGTTTCTGGATCTTTCGGGATTCCTTCAGCGAAAGCCTTTTGCCCTTTCCTTCCGGATCTGTCAGTTCGCTCGCCGCAGAGGCCAGATCGACCACCTTGCCATCGGTGACATAGTCGACCTGCCGGTATTCGGCGATGACATGCACCTCCCGGCCAAAAAGAAAGCTGCCAATCCCGGATAGAGCTTTGCCCAGAAAGACTCCCCAGCCCAGCTCTCGCTCGTGGATGACTAGACCGACAGGAGCCGTGCGTAGAACACGCCGCAGCGTCTGCCTCCCGGGTTCGGGCCAGGGCGCCGCTTCGATCGCGCTCTTGGCCCGCTCGCGGTCCTCTTCCAGCCGCCGCAGCTTTTGTTCGGAGGTCTGTAAGGTGGCAACGAGCATCCGGTAGTCTTCGAGAAGTTCATCACCACCGTCGAGACCGATCAGGCACCCTTTGGGTACTGCGGCAATGTCACCGCCGATCTCGATAACATCGTCTTCGAGGAGCCGAATTCTTTGACTGGTCTGAAACTGCGCGAGGCTCTGTTCGAGCATTTGCCTGACCCGTTCACCATCGGGCGGATCCCAGAGGTTGAGCACGGTGTTGTACCGAACCGCGAATGCCGAACGCACGGGTTCGAGTGGCCCGGTGGCGATGTCGAGCATCTCCCGGAACGGCAACCAGGGGGAATAGGGCACGATGACATGGCCGAAGGCGTCCATTCCCCGGCGACCAGCCCGGCCCGCCATTTGCTGGAACTCGTTGGGAATCAGCACGCGCCTCCGCCGCCCGTCCCATTTGCTCATCCGCCCAATGACGACGCTGCGAGCAGGCATGTTCACACCCAGGGCAAGCGTGTCGGTGGCGAAAACGACCTGCATCAACCCTCGAGAAAAGAGAAGCTCGACAAGCTGCTTGAGGACGGGCAACAACCCGGCATGATGAAACCCGATGCCTTTGCGCGCCAGAGCGGCAATCAGCTGTACTTGCTCCAACTCGCGATCTTCTGGCCGCAACGACGTCAGATAACTCATGAGCGTGCTTTCGATGGCCCGGGTCTGCGCTT
>JBFWRO010000547.1:0-2649 GCA_050248865.1 Thermomicrobiales bacterium
GGCGTTTTCGCGCTTCATCGACTCCCGCACAGGGCCGATTGGCCGCGTGGTGGGGAGTGAGCAGGAACCCGCCGGCGCGCACTCTTTTGCCATGTGGGCATCGGACACGGCAACGACACTCGATGTCGGCCATATCGTCGTGGCGTTTTCGGAGGAAGCGGCTGTCATCGGGGTGATCGATGAGCCTCGGCGCTTCTCCGATCTGCGCAGCTTCCTTGACGATTACTTCGATCGGCATATGGAGGAGGCCATTGCCGAAGAGTTGGCCACTCGCCGCCCGGAAATCCTTGTCTTCCTCGTACGAGTGCTGGCGACGTGTCACCTTCGCTCGGATGTTGATTCTCATCGTCCGGCCGTCAGCGGGCCGGTCTGGTTTGCCACGCCAGAGGCAATTGATTTTGCGCTCGGTCGGGAAGATTTTTCGGGCATTGCCGTTCCGGCCCTGCTTCACACCAATGGCAACCCGGCGCGGGACGAACACGGGGTTGAAAAGCGCAACGAGCGGGGCGACGTTCTCTTCCAGAAATCCCCGGTCTGGCTCGACAGCGACTACCTGCTCGGTCCCGAGGCTGGACACGCCAACTGGACCGGCCAATCTGGACTTGCGACAAAAACGAGCCACGCCGTCTTCCTTCTGAGCGCGGTCTTTCAGCGGCTGCAGGCCGAAGGAAGATCCGTGGCGGCCCTGATGTTCAATGTAAAGGGACCCGATTTGCTCTGGCTGGACAAGCCGGCTGTGCCGGAGCCTGAGTGGGAGGCCGCGTACGAATCAGCCAAGGCAAAGCCATTTCGGGCCGAGGACTTCGATGCCTATGCCGCATTAGGGCTGCAGTCGAAGCCGTTTGAGCGGTTTCGCATCTTTGCGCCATTCAAGCCAGGACAAGCTCCGGGCAATCACAACGAGACAGATGTCCAGCTCGAACGCCGTTCGAGCACGTTCGCGGGCGCCCTGAACACTCATCGCAATAATCCGAGTGAAGCAGCGAATGTGGTATTTCCAGTCCTCTGGTCCCTCGAGCCATTGTTGTGGCGACCCCACAAGGTCTTCGAGTTCGGCGATCTGGACGACAAGCTGAGTGGATTCATCTATGAATTGCGATCAAGTGGCATCGGATCACTGAATCAGTTAGATACCAAGTTCAGCGAAATCGACGACTACTTTGCCGAGGAACCGAGCCGATCGGAATGGCACGGGCACCACAAGTTCACCATTCAGAAGGCGCGCAACCGATTCCAGGGATTGGCCGACAAGTTTGGCGGTCTCATATCTCGCAGCATGGTCGAGTACGGCGCGCTGCCGAAGGTTGATGGTGCCTTCATCGACCAGGAGCTCCGGGTGGTCGACATTGCTGAGTGCAATTCCAACGTGCAGGAAATCCTTGTTACGCACATCATTGAATCAGTCTGGAGAATGGCGGAGAGGCAACTACTCGGGGTCGACACGGTAGTTATCTTCGTCGACGAATTGAACAAATACGCACCGGCCGGTGGCCAGGGCGGCCTCCGCGATACTCTGGTCGACATTGCTGCTCGGGGCCGTCATCTGAACGTGGTGCTTTTCGGTGCGGAGCAGTTCCGTTCCAAAGTCGATAACGAAATCCTGGGCAACTGCGGCACGTCGTTTTATGGCCGCGTCGGGGACGAAGAGCTGACGAACTCCGCCTATCGCTCGTTGACCGAAACGACCAAGCAGGAGCTACTGGGGCTGAAGAAGGGGCGGCTCCTGGCACGCCACGCTCACTTTCGCACGCCACTCTTCGGGACATTTCCGCTGAAACCAACAGTTGACGGCATGGTCGGCCAGAGAGTGTTCAATGCCGGTACGGAAGGGGCAGCGCACGGGCATTACGCGGATGGGCTATTCAAGTCGCTGCGTGACCTTATGGGGGAGAAAGCGCCTTCGAAGCATGAGGTGCGAACAGCCGCGGATGATCTTTCGAGAGAAGCACTCGATCTGATTGTGCGGCAAATCAGCCTGGCATATAGCAACGGGAATGCCGGACGTGGCGCGGACCCGTGGCGGCAGGCGCGGAAATTGATCACCCAGGCGAGAAGCAGACAGTGAGCTATGGCTCGACGCGGCCGATTCGAATTGCCCATCTGGCGGATACGCATTTGGGATATTCGGCGTTCAGCAAAGTCCATCCGGAGTCGGGGCGCAATCAGCGGGCAGTCGATATCGAACAATCGTTCCAGGCTGCCGTCAGCGACATCTTGAGTCGCGAAGTCGATCTCGTGCTGCATGCGGGAGATGTGTTTCACCACACGCGGCCCTCATGGTCGACGATGACGCATTTCCTGGTCCAGATGCGCCGATTCGAGAGCGCGGGCATTCCCGTCGTCGTCATCGCGGGAAATCACGACACACCGCGTATGCGCGTTACCGGCTCGGTGTACGACTTCCTGAAGCATGCGCTGCCAGACATCCGGTTCATGGCTGGCTACGACACCGATGCACTCGTGCTAGCAGAACTCGATCTGGTTGTGCATGGCGTGCCGCATGGAGCACTCACGAACCCCGATCCACCCATGCTGATGCCGGACAGCCACTTGCGAAACGTCGTGATGACGCACGGGGTTGCCGGGGGCGCACTTTTCACCGGTGGGCATGAGCCGGGAGAGGTGGAAATCAAGGGCAACATTCTCCAG
>JBFWRO010000548.1:0-2647 GCA_050248865.1 Thermomicrobiales bacterium
TTGCCAGACTGAAATACCGTCTGAATAACCGCGTTGCCGAAGAGCACCAAACCAACCGAAGCCGGAATGACGAGGAAGAGGAGCGGTTGCATCGCCCGGAGCAGTGTCGCTTTCATTTCGCGGGTCTCACCCAGTTCGAACTGGCGAGTCATGGCCGGAAAGAGAACGGTGGAGATGCTGAGAGCCAGCACTCCATGGGGGAGCATCATCATCTGCCAGGCGTAATTGAGCCCAGAGACGCGACCTTCACCGGCGGTTGTGGCGAGCGCGTTGACTGCCACAAAGTTGATCTGGAATGCGGCCTGGCCGACGATGCGGGGGAGAAGGAGGCGGACAACCTCGGCTAATCCATCAGTCGCGCGGGCAAGGTTGGGAGTGTACCTGAGCCCGGCGGCGATCAGGCCCGGGACCTGCACCCCGAGATGCAAAACAGCGCCAATCAGCACACCGACGGTGACACCACCGATGCCAAATCGAGGGGCGAGCACAATGGCGGCGAGTACGATGGCGAGATTGTAAAGAACGGGAGAGAGGGCTGGTAGTGTGAACCTGTTCTGGGCCTCGAGGATTCCCTTGGCAGCAATGCTCAATCCCAGAAGAAGCGGGGAAAGGAGCAACCAGCGCATCGTGCGGATGGCGAGATCCATCGACTCCGGCGAGAGGTCGGGGGCCACGATGTAGCGCATCAGCGGGCTGGCGAAGAGAAACGCGAGGAAACCGGCGACGAGCGTGATCAGCGCAGTCCAGGTGATGACCGACGAGGCGAGCAGGTTGGCCCTCTCCTTGTCCCCACGGGCGAGAAATGACCCAAAGACAGGGATGAACGCAGAACCGAACGCTCCCGACATAATCACGAGGAAAAGGAGATCGGGTATGCGGAACGCGCTCACGTAGGCGTCGTAATCGCCGGACGTGCCGAAGCGGTTAGCCATGACGATCTCGCGGACAAGTCCCAGAAGGCGACTGCCAATTGCAGCGACGCCGACAATCGCCGCACTTCGGGCGAACGTGGGTATCCCCAGTCCTCCAGTGGCTGGCGCAGACTCAGGACCGGTTATGACGCCGGCTTGCGGTGATGGGGAATTTGCACTCAAGTCGTCTGGTACCGTCGTGATGAACCATGCTCAAGGACATGGCCTTGCGGCGGGAAGTTTGGTAGTATTTGCAGGCTGTGGCAAGACTGCCATTTCCCTGGCATGCCAGCCGCATCCAATAGCGTAGCGCACGAACGAGCCTAAGGGGACACAAGGCATTGGCCAATAACAAATCTGCGAAGAAGCGAATCCTGATCAATGAGCAGAAGCGGTTGCGCAACCGGCCGCTGCGCTCAGCAGCGCGCACCTATGTGAAGAAGGCGGAACTTGCCATCCAGGCGGGAGATGTCGACGTTGCGGCATCGGCAGTTGGTGACGCAATCAGCGTGCTCGATCGCGTCTCCAGTAAAGGCGTCATTCACCCGAACAACGCCGCGCGGCGAAAATCCCGATTGATGTCCAAGTACAACAATATGAGCGCTGCCTGAAACGGCGATTCCAGGAAATCATCATGCGGCGCGGCGTGTGGCGTTCACTCGCCGCTCTTGCGTTTGTCCGATTTCGATCGCGAACTGGTGATGATTCTGTAGATGGCATCCGTCGGGGAGCTGTCGAGTCCTGATTTCAAGCGCCGATCGGCATCGATCGTCGATTCGAGGAGATCGGTCGGCCCGCCGGATGGACCGACATTCTGAAGAATGGCTTTCATGCGATTCGGATTACTCATGCCCAGCAGCTTTCCGGCCTGGAGCGGATCGCGGGGGCGTCCCGGAGAAGTAGCGGCGGCGGTGTATTCGACCTGCTGACCGACCATGGCAACAATGCGTGCATGCTCATCCGCGGAGTTGGGAAAGGCCCGTAATTCGCGCAAAGCCGCGGCCGCGTTTCCGGACGCGATGGCATCGAGGAGCGTGAAGACGCGATCGGTCGAACCGGCCGCGGTCAGTTCATCGATGATTGAGTCGTCGATGCCCTCTGGACCGGCTGCGAGAGCAAGCTTGTCCAGCTCCGTGAGCAACAGGGTGATGTCGGGCGGGCGATCGAATGCAGGGTTCGAGGCTGCCTGGTTCCAATGTCCGGGAAAGAGACGCGAAAGAAGATAGCGGGCCGATTCGCGGTCAATCGAGGCGCCACGATCCGCTGCGGCCTGGCGGGTGAAGTCGATCAATGCGGTGCCGCGGGGCGGGGCGTGCCCGGTCACAAGGGCGCTATCAGGTAGAAGCGCTTTGGCAGCAGCGGGAACGGCAGCGAGGTCTGGGTCATAGAAGATAAGGACCCCATGCTGACGCGCCGTTTCGACGAGGTCCGCGAGTTCGTCACTGGCGCCGCCGCTTTTCGTCGAACGAGAGCGCCGGGTTTTTCCACCGGTAGACTGTCTGAACTGTGCAAGAAATCCCTCGGCAACCACCACTCTCGGAGGACCGAAAAATGACGGCGTGGAGAGGGCCGCGGAGACGGCTGACCACCCATCTGATTGCGCGTCGAACCGGGATATGTTGTCGCCGGAGGGATCAGCGGCGTCGAGAAGCCTGGTGAAAGTGTCCCTGGCCAGAGCGTGGTCGGGACCATAAATCACATGGATCATGAAACGCTGGCATCCTTCGGTGAAAAAG
>JBFWRO010000549.1:0-2640 GCA_050248865.1 Thermomicrobiales bacterium
TGCTCTCTGTCGCCTGCATCTTTACCGTCTGCTCCCTGACTTTTCAGAAAGGACGAACAGTGCTCGGAATTCTGGGCATTTTCTTGCCGTTCCTCTGGCTTATTGGTGCGATACTTCCTGCCAGGCCAGGGTCAAGATTCGATATCGCGATGACCACCGCGTATGCCTCTCGAACGCGGGAAATGACGGCCTGATCGCCAAGGAGAAGAATGCACGATGGAGCAGAAGCCCAATATCCTGATCCTCTGGGGCGATGATATCGGCTGGTACAACATCAGCCACAACAATCGCGGCGCCATGGGATATCAGACCCCGAATATCGATCGTATCGCCCGCGAAGGGATCGAATTCACGGACTACTACGGTCAGCAATCGTGCACCGCCGGCCGAGCGGCGTTCATCACCGGCCAGAACCCGCTGCGCACCGGTCTGACCAAGGTCGGCATGCCCGGCGCCGAGCTCGGTCTGCAGGCTGAGGATCCCACAATCGCCGAACTGCTGAAGCCGCTGGGATACGCTACGGGACAGTTCGGCAAAAATCACCTCGGCGACAAAGACCAGTTTCTGCCGACAGCGCACGGATTCGACGAGTTCTATGGAAACCTCTATCATCTGAATGCCGAGGAAGAGCCTGAGCATCCCGATTATCCAAAGAGCGAGCAGTTCCGCCAGGCATTTTCTCCGCGGGGTGTCATCCACTCACGGGCCAATGCCGACGGCACTCAGACGATCGAGGACACCGGGCCGCTGACGCGAAAGCGCATGGAAACGATCGACGACGACGTCACCGATCGGGCAATTGCGTTCATCGAAGCGGCGCATGCCGCGGGTCAGCCGTTCTTCGTCTGGTGGAATGCCACCAGGATGCACTTCCGGACCCACCTTCCCGACGAGGCGAAAGGGCTGAGTGGGCAGGGCGACTACAACGATGCGATGGTGCTCCATGATCGGGCCGTTGGCCGGGTCCTCGATGCACTCGACGAGCTGGGTATCACTGAGAACACCATCGTCGCCTACTCGACGGACAACGGCCCGCATTACAACACCTGGCCGGATGCCGCAATTTCCCCCTGGCGTTCGGAGAAGAACACTAACTGGGAAGGGGCCTTCCGGGTTCCGTCCTTTGTGCGCTGGCCCGGGAAATTCGAAGCTGGCAGCACGCTGAATGGCATCGTCTCCCACCAGGACTGGCTGCCCACGCTGCTGGCGGCGGCCGGTGAGCCGGACATCAATCAGAAGCTGCTGGACGGTCATTCGTGTGGATCGAAGCATTTCAACGTCTGTATCGATGGCAAGAACATGCTTCCCTATCTGCTGGGCGAGGTGAGCGAGAGTCCCCGAGACGCGTTCTTTTACGTCAACGACGATGGGGGGCTCGTGGCCATCCGTCAGGGAGACTGGAAGCTTGTCTTCGAAGAGCAGCGGGCAAAAACGTTGCAATTATGGGCCGAGCCGTTCGTCAAGCTGCGCATCCCCAAGATGTTCAACTTGCGTCGTGATCCCTTCGAGCGAGCCGACGAGAACTCCAATACCTACTACGATTGGTTGATCGATCACGCGTTCCTTCTGTACGCCGCTCAGGCGCTTGTGCAGCAGCAGATTCAGTCATTCCTTGACTATCCGCCGCGGCAGAAGCCGGCGTCGTTCAAGCTGGATGGGGTGTTCGAACAACTCGAAAACGCCGGCGGCGGCGGCCTGCACTAAGCAAGGCCATGTGGCGGATCTGCGCCATAGCACGCTTCCTGGTGGTGCCGGGCGCGGGGGCTCAGTCGTGCAGCAGTCCAAGACGACGGGCTCGATCGACGGCTTCTGTCCGGTTGCTCGCTTCGAGTTTGCTCAGAATGTTGCTGATGTGCTTTTTGGCGGTCTTGTCAGTGATGAAAAGCCGGTCACCAATCGCCCGGTTCGAGAGTCCTGTGGCCGCCAGTCGCAGGACGTCGAGTTCCCGGTCGCTGAGTGGGTTCGGCGGTGCCGGTCCATCAGGCTGGTCCGACTCCTGGTTGACGCCGATGGTTTGCAGAAGGCGGAGTGCGAACTCGCGATGGCGACCCTGTGCCGCGATCCTCTGGAGGAGAGGAGCGAGTCGCTCACCCTCATCCGCGAAAATGCGAACATACCCGCCAGGGCTGGCCATGGTCATGGCCTGATCGAGCCGTGCGACCGCTTCCGACGACCGGCCGGCCGACTGCAAGGCAATGGCAGCCAGAATGTCATACTCGATAGCATGCCCAATCCGCTCATCAGCTACCGCTAACCTCCTGAAACGCTCGATGCGTGGAAGCACATCGGCCTCCTTTCCGCCTTCGGTGAAGATCAATCGCATAAAGGTCGCGTACTCGATATGACGCTCCGCAGCGGCCGGATCGTTCAGTGGCAGCAGGTTTGCGTGCTCGGCCCACCGCTGCGCCAGGGGATATCGCTGGTCATCCAGCCAGATTCGAGCTTGCCATGCTCTGGAGATTGCCGTTTCGTGGGGCGAGCCCAACTCGGAAAGGAGCGTGATTGCCTCATCGATCTCGTCGAGAGCCGCCTCATTGTCGCCACGCGCACGGTGTACGAGGGCCAGCCCGAGAGAGAAGCGACCGCGCCACAGGACCGTTCCTGATTCATGGCTCAAGCGCAGCGCGCGAGAGAAGCACT
>JBFWRO010000550.1:0-2639 GCA_050248865.1 Thermomicrobiales bacterium
AGATGCTCGCAACCGGCCGCCCATATATCACGACCGCCTGGTGGCTCGTCGCGTTTCCTGGACTGGCGATCCTCTTCACGGTGCTCTCACTCAACCTGGTGGGCAACTGGGCGAGGCGATATCTCGATCCCCTCAGTTAGTGACACCAGTTGACATCCGCGTAACCAGAGCGCTACATCATAGGCAAAGGAGCAACGCGCATGACTGCAGAACCGAACGGCAAGCTCTTCCGCACCAACGGGGCCCGAACGCTCGAGATCAGCCGCACTTTTCGCGCACCCATCGAAGAGGTCTGGGCGGCGCTCACTGAGTCGGAGCGCACCGGGCGGTGGATCGGGACGTGGACGGGAGACGCCGGACCCGGCAAGACGATCGATTTCATCATGACATCCGAAGGAGTGACCGAACCAAGCCCGGTCACCATCACCGAATGTGAGCCGCCTCGCCTTCTGGCGCTGGATATGGCCTCTCCAGGAGGCGTCTGGCGGATTCGCGTCGCACTCACTGAGAAAGACTCGTCGACCACCGCCGTCTTTCATCACCATTTAGGCGACGAAGACGACATCGCTGATATCGGCCCCGGCTGGGAGTACTACTTCGATCGCCTGATTGCCTCGATGAATGATGCCGACATGCCGAATTGGGACGACTACTATCCCGCGCAAAAAGACTTCTACGCATCATTGACACCAGCGGACGATCTGGCGCAATAGCTCGCCATCAACAGCCTTCCCGCAGTTGCGGCCTGCAGCAGATTGTGAGTCCAGGCCACTCACGCGCGCGAGAGCATGCGCTCCGGCCGGATGGCCGCCATCAGGTGCGAGTGAATCTGCAAGCGCTCACGGCGATCTCTGTCATGCGACAGATGACCGTTATCGACGTGGCTGAGATCATGCTGGTGGATGAGGCCGACGGATGTCGTCAAGTCGTGACGGCAACACACCGCTTTGAAGATAGTTGCATCAACGAAGAGGTGACGAAATGTCCACGACTATCGTGCTCGATCGTGTGGAAGTGTCTCCCGATGTCGTTCTGCCCTACGCCGAGACGGGTTCGCCGGAAGGGGCGCCGATTCTCCTCCTGCATGGCTTGACTGACTCGTGGCGATCGTTCGAGCCAGTGCTACCGTATCTTGCGCCGGAGATCAGGGCCATTGCCCTGACGATGCGAGGGCACGGTGATGCGTCTCGTCCGCAGTCCGGTTACGACTGGCCGACGCTGGTTTCTGATCTTTCCGCGGTGCTCGACGCGCTGAATATCGGTAACGCGATTCTGGTCGGGCACTCCTACGGTTCGCTGGTGGCGATGCATGCGGCAGTTCTCGCTCCCGCACGCGTCAGCGGCCTCGTCCTCATGGGAGCGTTTACGCCGCGCCCAGAGCTGCCGCTGATGCGCCGACTCTGGGACGATATCGTCTCGACGTTGGATGATCCCGTGCCTCCGGCGGTCGCCACGGAGTTTCAGGAAAGCACGTTAGCGCGCCCTGTTGTACCCGGCATCATCGATACGGCGATCGCCGAACGTCTGAAGCTGCCGGCCCGCGTCTGGAAAGCCGTTTTCGAGCCTCTGCTGACGATGGATCTGCTCGACTCGCTCAGAAGGTACAAGGGACCGGTTCGGCTCATCTGGGGCGATCGCGACGCGATGGCCACTGCCACGGACCAGGCCAACCTGCTGGAGGCGTTTCCGTACGCCTTGCTCTGCGCCCACCCGGGAGCAGGTCATGCACTTCACTGGGAGGATCCCGAATCCGTTGCCGACCAGATCAGCGAGTTCGTTCTCGCCAATTCACGCTTGCCCGGGCGCTGAACACTATGGGCGTGCTGTTTGTCACTCGACGCTCCGGGTGTACGCTCTGTGCATCATGACTACGGTTGAAGTGACACTCGAAGAGACATTAAGCGGAGATGAGCTCGATCTCACCCGCTGGATTCCCTGGTACTTGCCGCACTGGAGTTCGCGGCAAGCCTCCCGGGCGAGCCTTGACGTGAAAGAAGGCGAACTGCGGCTGTTTGTCCCGCCGGAACAGCCACTCTGGTGCGCGGACCTGCACGAACCGCCGCTGCGCGTCTCAGCTATCCAGTCGGGATGCTTTGCAGGACCCCTGGGAAGCACAATTGGCCAGCAGCCATTCAAAGAAGGTCTGACGGTCCGGGAAGAGCAACCCGTCTTCCGCGGTCATCTGCAACAGTATGGCCGGATCGAGATCCGCATGCGGGCGACGATCGATGCCGCGTCGATGGTGGCCTTCTGGCTGGTCGGGTTCGAGGATCAGCCAGAGCGTTCGGGCGAGATTTGTGTTGCGGAAATCTTCGGCAGCGAGAGAAAAGGCGATATCACGCATGTCGGCATGGGCATCCACCCATTCCGCGATCCCGCGCTGACTGAGGAGTTCCGTAAGACGCCCCTCCGGCTCGATGTAGCGAACGACCACAGTTACGCTGTCGATTGGCAGAGCGATCGGGTCACGTTTCTGGTCGACGGCGAAACGGTGCACGCTGTAGAGCAGTCGCCCGCCTATCCGATGCAGCTGATGATCGGTGTCTTCGACTTTCACCAAACTCCGGTTCCGCAGACCCGTTCGGCCTTCATTCCGGAGCTGACCGCGACGAGTGTTCGAGGCGCAGAGCTGAAGACAG
>JBFWRO010000551.1:0-2635 GCA_050248865.1 Thermomicrobiales bacterium
CGAAGCGGGTATCCGGACCGAGGAGGCCAAGTTCCCTCATGATCGCGTCCAGGGGGCTATAGACACTGTCGAGTGTCCAGAGCCAGCCAATGACTGCCAGGGCGATTGGGGTCGTCCACGGCAGGAGAATGAGGAACCGAACGATGCGTTTTCCATAGAAGTCGCTGGAGAGGACCATCGCCAGGATATTTGCGAGGACGATGACGATAATTTGCGAAACAATGGCGAAAAGAAAGCTATTGCGCAACGCTGTCTGGAACGTGTCGTTTTTCCATATATCCCGAAAGTTGCTGATTCCGACCCAATCGATGCTTTGATCCCCGACGGTGACATCGCTGAAGGCATAAGCAATTGCGAGGGCGAAGGGAATGCCGACCAGGCCGATGATATAGATGACCGCCGGCAAGAGCATGAGCGGGCCGAGAACACTTGCGCGGTCGAGGAGATACCGACCGTCGGGCTGGTAGTCATCGTCACTCCACTGCAGCGCAGGGTCCTGAGGAAGACTCGTCGAGGCGCTCATGGTGCACGTTTGACCCGAATGCCAGACTCGGCCTCGAAGTACCGCATATGCTGGTTGGAGACGGCGAATTCCACCGGCTGTCCGAGCGAGAGCTGGAGCGGCGCGGTGGCGGCGAATCGCCCCACGACCTTGGTCGGACCCACCTCACCGTAGACGAGCCGCTCCGCGCCAAGGTACTCCTCGCGATGGGGCGTAAACGTGAAGCGATTGGACGGAGTGGCCGCATCGATCCACGAGGCAGGAATGAAGTGCTCCGGGCGAAAGCCATGCAGTTGAGAGTCACGCTGCACAAGGTTCATCGGCGGTGACCCGAGAAAGGTGGCCACGAACGTATCGGCCGGGTCGTCATAGATTTGTTCGGGAGTTCCGACCTGCCTGACCTGACCCAGATTCAGCACAGCGATGCGATCTCCCATGCCCATGGCCTCGACCTGATCGTGGGTCACGTAGATCGTCGTCGTCCCGATCGAACGCTGAAATTGCTGGAGCTCGTCACGAGCCGATGCGCGTCGCTGGGCATCGAGATTCGAGAGTGGTTCGTCGAGAAGAAACACGCTGGGTTCGCGGACGAGAGCACGTGCAAGCGCAACACGCTGCCGCTGCCCCCCCGAAAGTTGACGCGGTTTGCGTTCCAGGAGGCCATCCAGCCCAAGAATGGAGGCGGCCCATTCCACTCGCCGCTTCTGCTCGTCTTTTGCCATCCGCTGGGCTTTGAGCGGGAAAGAGATGTTGTCGTAGACCGACATATGCGGGTAGAGCGCGTAGCTCTGGAACACCATCGCGATGCGGCGAGCGCGCGGCGGAAGGTGGGTGACGAGATGGCCGCCGATCAGGACGTCGCCTCCGGTAGGCGGTTCGAGACCGCCAATCATCCTTAGCAAGGTAGTCTTCCCGCACCCGGAGGGGCCAAGGAGTACGAGGAATTCGCCGTCGCCGGCCGTCAGAGAAATGTGATCGACTGCTGGCGGGTTTTCACCGAACTGCTTGACGATATCACGGACTTCTACTGGGGCCATGGGTTTGACTTACCTCGCCGGGGGCCCGAACGGAAGGACCGGGAGCCCCGGGACGCGACACAATGTGCGAATTCCGGTCGCCGCTTATGGACGTCGTTGTCCACAAGCGACATCCGAGAAGATCAGGGGTGGCTCAGGAGCCGCCGCCAATCAGGCCTTCCGATCTCCATCGATCGAAGATCTCGGTCACTTCCTGTTCGGCCTGGGCGACAGCCTCTTCCGGAGTCTGCAGGCCCGTGGCCGCCCTCGCCATCATGTTCGGCAGAATGGGGAGGTTGAAAATCTCGCCCATGGCCGCGTTGGCGGGTCCTGGCCACCCGAGGTTCGTTGTCCAGTCGTTGGCCGTTTTGAGCGTTGACAGTTTATCGGGGGGATTTGAACCGAACTCGTCGTTGTCGAGTAGCCCGCCATCCTCCGTGAGCTCGGGAAGATTCGAGGGATATGCGGAGAAGTTGTAGTACTTGCTTTCCCGGATCGCTTCTGCATAGTTATCCTGCAGGTGAAGCAGGAACTCACGCGCGGTGGCGGCGTTATCACTGTGATTGGGAATCTGGTACATCATCACCGCGTGGCCATGGGCCAGCGCCCGTTCGGGACCGGCTGGTCCCTCGAGCGGTGTCTTGAAGAAGATGTCATCGGCAACTTCCGGCTGAACTTCCTGGACCGTGCGATAGGCGGAGATGGAATTGAGGATGTACGACGCCTGGCCGGCAATCATCAGCTGGTTGTTGGAGGCGGCGTTCCAGCTGAATACTTCCTCGGTCATCGAGCTCCTGAAGAGCTCAGCCATGTAGGCAACTGCCTCGATGTTTTCGGGGCTATTGATCACCACATTTTCATTTTCATCCTGCACAGAGCCGCCGTACGCCCACATCAGCGTCTGCGCCGCCATGCGGGAATCGATTTCGTTCGACATACCGAGGCCGAGCTGGACTCCCTGTTCACTGCGAATACTGGCGCCCCCTTCGAGAATCTCCGCCCAGGTATTGGGCCCATCAGGGATGCCGGCGGTTTCCCATAGACTTCGACGGTAATTTCCCGGATCGGGTGCGTAGCCGTGGCAGTACGCGTAGAACTTGCCGGTGGGGGGATTGAA
>JBFWRO010000552.1:0-2633 GCA_050248865.1 Thermomicrobiales bacterium
GCCCGCACCAAATCCAGCGATGAGGCTTCCTGGCATCTCGGGCATGGCAATACCGAGCGGGGAGACGACATCGACGTCATTGATGAACAGGACGGGATTGCCGCCGCGCATCTCGACCGCGAGCGTGCGTAGTGGACCCGGCGCATAGGTGGCGTAGGATCGCGGCTCCACCCAGTAGAAAAGCTCATCAGTGAATTCGCTCGTGCGGTAGAGGCTCCATTGCGTCGTCACCGGGTCGACGGCGAAGAACCACTCCAACGTTCCGTCCTCATTCCCCAGCCGGAGCGTAATCTCGCCCCATCCAGAAGTGCTGACCAGATCCACTGTCAAGGCAAAGTCTCGACCCTCGGTCGGAAGGCCATCGTACGTGAACCCGTCCAATCCGCCTGGCTCGAGGATGGTCAGTGTCAACTGACCATCTGCGAGGGAAAACTCGCTCAGATCAGTGCCCGAGAACGGCAACTCGGCCTCGTCGAAGGTATCTTCCAGACCCCAGGCGAAATCCTCCTCCGTCGCCACTGGGGTTGGCACGAACGCGGTCGCGGTAGGCACTTCCGTCACGGTCGGCTCGGGTTGGGGTTGGGGCGCCAGCGTTGATACGGCTGATGGGCCCGGGGTCGTTGTCACGGCCCCTTCGCCGACGGTGCCGTGCGTGTCTCGCATCCAGACCGGGGCGGGAATGGTGAGATTGGCGCAGCCCTGCACGAGACATGCCTCTTGCGCCCCGGCGACTTCGGTGAAGACATCCATGGGAACTGGAACCGCCGCGGCAACCTCGAGAATGGCAACGATTTCGCCCTGACGCATGGCGGCAGCGATGCGGTACTCGGGGTCGATGTCGCTCCACCAGTCTGTCTGGTATGTATAGGTCGCTGAGTTCTCCGCGAGCGCTGGAGCTCCCGGCACCGCCGCCAGGTCGGTGACGCCGGAGGACGCGATGTCATCCTCGAACGCGGTGACAAACTCGTCGGCACTATCGACATCGCGAAACTCGTAAAGTCGCACATTGACGCGCGCCCGTGGACCGGTGATCGTGTAATCGGCCGGGAGGTAGATGTCCGTCTCGTATGCCGTATCGACACCGATCTGCCGCCAGTAGTCGCCCCACTGCGCGCTAACCTCCGGCGGGCTGTACCAGTAGAGCGGAAGCACCACGTCGTTTCGCAGCAGGTAATAATCGCCGCCACCGCTCAGGCCGTTGTCTTCAATGCGCAACGCTCGCATTGAGAGTGGCGCGCCGTCGCCGTGTTCCGTCGAGGTAGCCAGTTCCAGGCGCTCCAGGAGCACGGAGGCTAGGGCCTCGACATCTGCAATTGCAGCGTCACCGCTCGCTTCTGGCGCCACCAGGCGCACTACTCCGATCAAGGCCCCGCTCTGCACCGTCAACTCGAACGAGACCATGGCTTCGCCGGTCGTGGTGTCGGTGAATGTCCAGGTCGTTAGCTCCGAGGCATCGCCACCAACGAAACGTGTTGGCTCGTCTGTCGTGACCAGCGTCGCTTCGATTTCGCGCTCGAAGAGATCGAAGCCACGAGCGGCAGCGTCCCTGTCGGGATAGGCGAAAATCGTGGTTGATATGGAGCGCGGCGTTCCGGCGCTCGTCTCGGACTCGACATTGCGCAGGTAATAGACCTGTTCAACGCCCGTCTGCACGATAGCATCGTTCCAGGTGGCGTCGATCCCGAGCATGGCCGATAGGCCGTTCAGATCAGTCAATTGCCCCCAGTCGACGACAAAACCGGCTAGTCCTGCTGCTTCCAGGTCAGCCGGAGTGAGCGCCAGCGTCGGCAAGTCGAGCCTGTCAAATGCCTCGGGACCAGGCGTCACTGGCTCTGGAGTTGGCGTTGCTGGTTCTGCGGTTGGCGTCTCGGCCCCACGGAGCCGCCGCGGGCGAGGCGTGGGTGTCACGGTTCCAGTGACGCCCGTCGTAGATGTTGCCAAGACTGTGGCCGTGGCTGTAGCTGTGGCCGGTGTGGAAGTGGACAACGCGCTGACGTTTTCGGCCGCCGCACGTTCGAGTAGCTCCTGCGCGAGATTGATTGGCCGCAACTGCCCCAATGAGCCGCCGGTGGGAATGCAGCCGATGTCCTGTAGGTCGACTACCCCGTCGCGATTGGTATCGCCTGGCCGGCAGTCAAGCTCCGAGCCTTGTGTCGGGACGCCAATCAGTTCTCCCGCGTCATTGATCGCGGTGCCCCCGCTGCTCCCGCCTGAAAGTACGGCATCAGTCGTAATCCAGGCCGCGCCGGATATTCCTTCCTCGAACTGAAAGCCGCTGACCGCCCCTTCCGTGTAGGTGAGCACGTCGCCGCCGATGGCGGGATATGAGAAGACGTGCACCCGATCCCCGAGACCCATCGTGTTTGAGTCGCCAATCGGCACAAAGGGGAACGCGTTGCCCGCGATTGATTCCGCCAAACCCCCGGCATCGCCGATGATGCGCAGCACTGCCAGGTCGAGTTGTTCATCGGAAACGACGACCCGCGCCGTGTAGCGCTCGATGGGCGGTGAGACGCCGTCCGAAACCATGACGAAGAAGTCGTTCGATGCAAGTTCGACCGTAACCCCGGGCAGCTCAGTCTGAACCGATTCGTTCAGATCCTCGAGCACCGAATCGAACTGCGTCGGTTCGA
>JBFWRO010000553.1:0-2619 GCA_050248865.1 Thermomicrobiales bacterium
AGAGGGCAGGACGGCTCCCTGATGAACCGGCAATCGTGGAAAACGTCGTCCGTTGACGCGACTACCCGGCTGTCCACTCGACCGGATGGGGAAGTTCGAATCCATGCTCTTCGAGCCCGGTCAGCAACCTTCGCAATTGGACATCGGAGATGTCTCCAAACGACATCAGCGCAATCGCCTGACCACCGGGACCGGGAAACGTCACGAGCGTGTCGATACTGAGATCAGCGTCGACGTGCACCACATCGAGCATCTGCCTGAGCGATCGCGCCCGATGGGGAAATCTCACCGCAACGAATCCCGTCCGTCCTGCGGCGATCCATTCGTGCCGGCCAGCCGCCTGCTGAATCTTGCGGCGGTCTTCCTCCAGTGTCGGAAGCATATAAACGAGTCCTACCCCGCCCGCCCCCGATATGCGCTGAGCAAGGAGAAAGGAAAGATCGACGTCATCCGTCTGCAGCGCATCCAGCATGTCCCTGACTTTGCCTGGCGTGTCATTGGTCAGGTAACGATTGACCCGCAACGGATAGGTCGCGCTGTGCCCGTTGACGGTCGTCTGACGGCGAACGGCCGAGCAGTCGATACATTCGGCGAGACGCTCTCTCGTCAGCGTGCGCAAGATACCGGCTGCTCCCAACCGCTCGTGAATGCACCGAACATGGCGCCAGTTCGGATCCAGCGGATCCGCCGGGTCGATCACTGAGGCGTCCTGATAATTCGTGAGCACCAGGTTCGCATTGATCGCGCCCGGACCGAGGTACGAGCGTTCGCCGGAGTCGAGCTCGGACACCGTCACCCCTTCCAGTTCGGCAGCGATCTGCCGGGCAAAGACCCCGCCGATGCCGGTCGGACCCGGCTTCGTGCGCAACCACTCCCGTCCAGCGATCAATAACTCAAGACAGCGTGTGGACGGTTGCCGCTCTTCATTCGATCGCTCGATAAGCACGTCGTAGTTTTCGAACAGCCATGACGCTTCGCCCGCCGATGCGAGATCGAGCCGTTCGATGTCGCCTTCGGTTTCGGCTCTGGCCAGCAGGTCAGACGCGAACGGTTCGGGAATGACCGCGATTGTCCCGGGATGCAAGCGTTCGAGGATGCAGTTTGGTGGCAGATAGTCGACGCCGTGCAGTGTCGAATCGAACCGGCGCAGCGATTCGAAAACCAGCTGTTCCATCCGGATGCTTCGTTGCACAAAGGGAGAATCGGACCAGATCGCGTATTTGGAATCGCGTTCCTCGTTGACGGACCTCCTGCGAATGACCACATCCTGGCGACGACAGATGCCTGCCACAATCCGATACCCGCCTGTTCCGGAGATGAGACGTCACTGTTGCTCCAGAGCGTCGAGGAGCCGGATCGCACTGCGCAGATCGATCACGATCGCATCGAAGTCGTGGTGCCAGCCAAACACCCTGACCAGCCGGTGCCGCAACCGCGGAGACCCGGGAAGGATGGTCGGGGCACCTCTTGCTTTGCGCCCCACCATATGGTCGAGCAACTCCTCCGAGGTGGAAAATGGCACGCGGCGCAGATGGTCCTCTTCACCGTTGCCGCTGAGCGATCGGCCGATCACCAGAGGAGCCCAGCCCAGACCTGGGACATAGGCGACGCTTCTGGCTCGCGACCTGGCGTGGTGCTCCGGTGCGGAGAAGAGATAGGCGATAAATGGAATGATGAGGAGAATAACGGCGTACAACGCGGTAAACCCAGAGTCCGGCTCGCTCGAAATTGCGTCCCCCTGACCCACCACTACGGCCACGAGTTTCATCATCGGCAGAACTGCCGGAGCGAGCGCGGCGACAACGAGGAACCGTTGCAGCCGGATCGAGAACCCCTGAACGCCCCAGCAAACCAGATACGCCGCGAGCACCACCAGACACCCCGCGACGATCTTTGACACGGTGCGAGTGAGCTCAGGAGTCGAACTCATCGCCGGTTCATCGGCAAAATGCGCAGGGAGTCCGCTGTGGAGCAGATACCCCGTCGACGCGATGACCAGATAGAGGGCCCAGCTCGGCGCGAACAGGTGTTTGCTCAACTGCACAACCAGGAACCATCGTGATTCACTGGCGTAGGCCGCACCAATTTGCATCGCTTCGATGTAGGCCGCCACCCCGCCGATCAGAAAGAGCCCAAGAATGATGATGGTGCCGACGGTTTCCGTCCCGAAAACGTCGAGGCTGGGAGCGATGATCGCGATCAGCAACGACACGGCCACAAATCCGAACACAAATCGCAATGTGGCGACTCGCTGACTGAAAACCTCGCGGGCAGCGATCATCGCGCTCGCCGACACGTGACGCGGCACGCGGCGAGTCGTTGTGTTGAGCTGCCGGACGCGGAGAACAAAGCTGATCAGGAGCGCGGCAAGCACGACAAGCGAGAGGATGTCCTGCAGCGTCAACCCCAGGAATTGGTCGTTCAGAAAGCTCGGCCGGAAGGCAATAGATCCCGAGGTGAGGTATTCGAGCGATGGCGGGTTGAGAATTTCCAGTCCGGAGAGCAACAACAAGTAGAAGCCGAGCAAGCCGAACCATTGCCTTTGATGGGCGGACACCGACGGAAATACGCGCTTGTCGAGCGAATACCGCCTGCCGAACAGCGCAAAGGAAACGACGA
>JBFWRO010000554.1:0-2619 GCA_050248865.1 Thermomicrobiales bacterium
CCAAAGTGGTGGGCGATCTCATGGAGAACAGTGATCCTGATCTGCTCGTAGAGGTCGGCTGAGTCAGGAAATGCACGTTCCAGAGGGCCCTGATAAATCATGATCCGGTCAGGAAGAACCAATCCGTAGTCGCCGCTTCGTTCCGTCAGAGGAACACCTTCATAGAATCCAAACAGCTGATCATCAGGTCCCGATGACAGAGCCTCCGGAGGCTCCGCCTCGACGACGATATGGAGGTTGTCCATACTGAGCTGAAGCTCACTCGACAGCGAAGCGACAACTCGATCAACCGCCCGCGCGAACCACCGCCGGTCCAGCTCTCGTTTGAGTGCGGCAGCTTGGTTTCGCATACTTCATTTTACCATGTTTGCGGTTAATTCTGGAGTTTTTCAGAGCATATGCGAGTGCGTACGTACGCCCAGTATCTGGGAATTTTGGGAATTGCGGCTGCGCGACCGTGAGACATCAATTCAATCCGGCCTGCAAGACCGCTCCACCCAGAGTCGATGCAACAGCGCCTCCCGATCCACCATGCTCCAGGACGACCGCCACCGCCAGCGTCGGAGCCTCCGCACCCCCAAAACCGATAAACCAGGCATGCGGCTCGCCATCCGTCACTTCCGCTGTCCCCGTTTTGCCGCCAATCCTCAATCCCGGCACGCCAGCTGCCGAGGCATAGCCGGATTCCACCGCCACGACCATCATTTCTTCGAGCTGTGTCGCGGTTTCGCTCTTTACGGGCGTGTGCCAGACTTCCGCATCCACGCGATGCCGCGTCTCCCCGTCTCTTCCGAGATACCGCTCGATCAACTGCGGGACCATCATCACCCCGCGATTGGCGATCGCCTGAGCGACCATGGCCATATGCACGGCGGTCGTCTGGAGTTCTCCCTGGCCAAATGCCGTGTCGGCCAGGGCGGCATCGGAATCCAGAAACGCATCGCTGGATGCTATCTGGCTGGTTGCCAGGGGGTATTCGAACGGCGGCGCCGACCCGAATCCAAAGGCTTCCGCATATGTTGCAAGCGTTTCTGCGCCAAGGTCGAGGCCCACTTGCGCAAATACCACGTTGAGTGAGAATGCGAGGGCTTCTGTCAGCGTCCATTCCGTGACGGAATCGTCTGGGCGGTTGGCTTCGATAATGGTGTGCCCGTCGACGGTCAAAACACCGTCGTCGGTGTACACCGTTCCGGGTGAAGCGATGCCAGCGTCGATGGCGGCAGCGGCGGTGATGACCTTGAAGATCGAACCGGGCGTATAGAGCCCCAACGTCGACCGCCGAACCAGTGGATCGCGTTCGTCTGCCAGCAAGGACTGCCAGTAGTCCTTCGCAGTTGCCGCTGCGGCCGAATCGATTGCCGCGAGAGGCGCTGGGTCGACAAGCGGATAGCTCGCAAGACAGCGGACAGCGCCCGTCGCGACGTCGACAGCCACGATTGCCCCTGTGCGCTCCCCGAGCAATCGCTGGGCCTCAGCCTGCAAATCTGACTGAAGATGAAGCTGAACGTCCTCGGGCTCGAGTGATCCGATACCCAGAGCGCCGGCAAGCTGTTCAGCTGCACCCCTGCGCGTCCCCCGACGCAGCGCATCATCGGCTGTCCGTTCGATGCCTTCTTTTCCGTAGAGCATTGGGGAGAAGAATCCGGCCACATGCGACACCGGAGCTGAGCCATACCGGCGCTGCACGGCGTGATCCCGTTGCTCCGACCAGGCGATCTCGCGACCGTCCGCGTCGCGAATACTGCCACGCCACTCACGCAAATCTGCGACCACAAGACGTGTATTGGCGAGGACTTCGCCGCTTGCCGGATCGACGCTCGACCGCGTTGCATAGGTTCGTTGCTGAAAGACTTGAATGCGCGAAGCCTGAAGCGCGAGCACGAACAGTGTGCTGATGACTGCCGCCGACATCACCGGTAGGTTCCGGCTAACTGGTTCGACACGTCGTCTGGATTGCCGCCAGGCGAAGAAAAGCGCGGTCGCCACGGCGATCCCCCAAAGGGCGAGCGCCCAGCGAACTTCGGTTGGCACAGTCATGACTCCGCCTTGCTGCGTCGGTGCGCACCGTTGCCCGGTTCGAACGCAGAAATCTTCATCAGTGCGCCGATCATGACCGATGTCACCAGGATCGAACTGCCACCGTAGGCAATGAGTGGCAAGGTGACGCCCGTCAACGGCATCAGGCGCAGCACTCCGGCGAGGATGATCACCGACTGCACGACGATACCGGTTGTCAGACCAACCGCCAGCAAACGAAGAAACGACGTTGGCGCGGAACGGGCAATGACCATGCCTCGAGTCGCCAGCAACATGTACATGGCAATAACCGCCACGATGCCGAAAAAGCCAGTTTCCTCGCCGATCGCGGCAATGATGTAGTCATTCTCGACCACGGGAACCAGCCACGGACTTCCCTTGCCCAACCCCACGCCGAAGAAACCTCCCGTGGCCAGCGCATATTCCGCCTGAATCTGCTGGTAGCCACTCACCAGGTCACCCCAGGGGTCAATCCAGACGTCGAACCTCAACCGAACGCGGGGCACCGCAAAATAGGCCAGAGCAAAAGCGCCCATGAACAATGCAACACCCAGGAAAAACTGGGAGGCACGGCCATTCGCC
>JBFWRO010000555.1:0-2612 GCA_050248865.1 Thermomicrobiales bacterium
TGATCGGCGAATACCCCACTGCTTGCTGGAGGAAGAGCGTGATCGGAAAGAAGATGCCCAGCATGCCAAACGAAATGATCAGCGCGATCAGATTGCCGGCGGAGAAATTCCGGATACGAAACAGCTCGAGCTTGATGATCGGATCGTCGTTCCGTCGCTCCCACCAGATGAACGCGACGAGCAAGATCGCGCTCAGGGCGAACGAGCCGAGAATGCGAGGGCTGGTCCAGCCAAAATGCGTTCCTTCGATACAGGCATAGACAAGGGCAAAGATTCCCATGCCGGAAAGCAACACTCCACCCCAGTCGATTCTCCCGGAGGCCTGCGGGTCAGTCGATTCGGGCACGATCCTCCACATCAGATAGAGCGAGATAATTCCGACCGGCAGGTTGATCAGGAAAATCCACTCCCACGCATAGTGCGTCACGATCAATCCGCCGATGATGGGTCCCAGAATCGCTCCTGCAGCGACGACACTGCCCCACATGCCCATCGCCGCACCACGTTCCTCCGGCGGAAAGGTCACCGAAACCAGTGACAGCGACTGAGGCATCATGAACGCGCCGCCGATCCCCTGAAACACCCGAGCGGCGATCAGAACGTTGACTCCCGAGACGTTGATCTGCTCTCCGATCCAGGCAGAGGCGCCACACAGGAGTGAGGCGATGGTGAACACCGCCATACCGATCATGAAGAACCGCTTTCGCCCGAAGACATCACCCAGGCGGCCGAGACTGAGGAGCAGAACGGCGTAGGCCAGAATGTAGGAATCGAGAATCCACTGGATCTGGGTCAGACTGGCGCCAAGATCGTCCTTGATCTTCACCTGCGCGACGTTCACGATCGTGGTGTCGAGCAGCAACATGAAAACGGCCAGGCAGAGGACACTCAGCACCAGCCACGGATTGCGGGGATACACAGGTTGGGAATGCACGTTGCGCCAGCTTTCGATCAAAACAACCGCCGTGCATACCTGCCGGCGGGGACACCGATGGAGTTTACGCCGTTATCAGGTCGCTGGCCCAGTGTCGATTGCGGCGGCCAGCGCCCGGAGTGATTTGAGAAAGATCGAGTGTTCGACCGGCTCCAATGCGGCGAGCGCACGCCGTACCTGGGCCCGGTGCAGATCGTGAATCTGCACCGCGAACGGCAACGCATCATCGGTCAACGCAAGGATCACCCTTCTCCGATCAGCCTGGTCGACCGAGCGACTGACCATGCCTCGTTCTTCGAGCCGATCGATGAGTTCTGACGCGGAAGGCATCCCGATGCCCAGCCCCGCGGCGATTTCCGTCATGGTCATATCGCCGCCGTGGTAGAGCATCGCCACAGCGCGACTCTGAGCTGTCGTCAGCCCCGCGGGCGCTGATAGAGAGGAAACAGACGCAAAGAACGAGCGGCCAATGCGAGGCAGGAGCTCGATCGACTCCTCGACAATGGATATGTCTTGCACGTCGCCGACCTCCTTGTGAATCATTCGGAAAACGAAATTACCATGGATCCGGGTTCTCAGGCAATGGGTCAGGTCATGACTGCGCAGGTCCATGGTGCTGGGCCGTCGATTCCACTACACTGGTCGCAATCTGACCAGCAAACGGGACATTTTTCGCTTGTCGCGCCGCTGACACCGCGCAGATCACCAGACGAGCAGTAACGTTTTCTGAGTTGGAACGTTTAACCTAGCAGAAAAGGCATCGTGATTCTGCGGGGGCGCCGGTGCACGCGGCACGTTCCCGGGATCGGACGGCCGATATGAGCCAGCGAAATGCCCGTAGTCATGCCGGGCACACCACCGCTCCAGTGAACAGCGCGACTTCGCTCCATGGCCGTGTTCGCAGCGCCATGTCGTTGGCTCTGGCGCTGCTCATTTTGTGCTCGGGACTCCCAGGAACCCTGCGCGCGAGTGAGGAGTGGCAGACTGCATCGGGCAACTCGCTCACGGTCCTGATGCAACCCAACAGCCGTCTGGCAGCGAGCTCATTTCTCGATGCCTATGGAGCATTTGCAGAGATCGCCATCGAGGAAATCTCGCTCCTCCTCGACCAGCCTGGTCCCTCCAGGCCAATCATTCTGCAGGTCTTTTCCGAAGGTCACGTCTACGATGCAGCCGTCAGCGACCTCGGGCGCGTCGAGATCGAAGACATCATTGCCGTGGCCGATCCCGCCCGCTCTACCGTGCTGATTCCTCTCAGTAAGTTCATCGCGCTCGTGCCGTTCGACGCCCAAAACCAGCTTCGGCATGCGATCTCCCACATTCTGGTCCATCAGGCGACCGAGGGCGCTGTTCCACGTGGATTCGATGAAGGCTTCGCTCGTTATGTCGAGCGTCCGTTGCAACCGAAGCTGGCCAGAATTGCGTCGATCGTTCAGGGAGCGGATCTGGATGGCACCCTGATCTCCTGGTCGAATATGAACAGGGCCACTCCACTGGACGACCATGAGCTCATCGAATCCCAGGCATATGCGGTACTGTCGTTCCTGCTTCAGAATCACGGTCTGGCTCGCTTCCAGTCGTTCCTCGAAGAACTTGCTGCGGCAGAAACCTGGCGCGACGCGATGAACGTGGCCTATGCGCCGGCGACTTCAGACAGTCTGGAGCGGCAATGGCGCGA
>JBFWRO010000556.1:0-2591 GCA_050248865.1 Thermomicrobiales bacterium
ATCGAGGCGAGCGCCACGCGGGAGATCTTCACCAACCCTAAAGACTCCAGGACAGAGGATTACATTACCGGCCGGTTCGGTTGACCAGCCGGGTCATCCACAGCGGAAAGACAGCGTCATGACAATCAGACTAGCTTACGAACGAGAACTCGCTGCGTTGCGCGAAGGCATCGTGACCATGAGCTCCATGGTCGATAAGGCGATTGCCCGGTCGATGGATGCGTTCAGGAGTCAGGATCTCGAGCTCGCTCGAGAGGTATGTGACGCTGATTCGTCGATCAACGCGATTCGATGGAAACTCGAAGACGAAGCATTAGCGATCATTGCTACGCAGGCTCCAATGGCAGGCGACCTTCGCTGGATCGCCGCTTGCCTCCACATCGTCACGGACCTCGAACGCATGGCCGATCACGCCGCGGGAAATGCCAAGATTGTGCTCGAGACTGCCGACGAACCGCTGCTCAAGCCTCTCGTGGATATTCCCCGTATGTCGGACATTGCTCGGGAAATGCTGAGCGATAGTATTAGCGCGTTCATTCATCATGACGCCGCTGCGGCACGGGCCATCGTCAGGCGTGACGACGAGATCGATGATCTTTACAACCAGGTCTATCGGGAGCTGCTGACCTTCATGATGGAGGATCAGCGGACGATTAGCCGTGCTACCCATCTGCTGTGGGCGGCGCACAACGTCGAGCGCATCGGTGATCGCACGACCAATATTTGCGAGCAGGTTGTCTATGTCGTCGAGGGGCGACTGGAGAATATCGAAGTCTCGGACTATTAGCGTTCTTCGCTCGTGGGTTGGGGCTCGGAGATTATCTTCCTCAATCCATCGACAAGTTCCTGCAGTTCGAAGGGTGCAACAAGGACAGCGCCTGGCGCAATCGCGTCGAGGTCGTAAGGTGCGAGTTCCTGGGGTATGCCAGCCACGATCAACAGCGCAACATCAGAGGACTGACGGATCTCACCTCCGTCAGCATTGTGTGTCTGCCGCAGACGGGCAGCGAATGCGTCCAGCGGCAGATCACTGAGAGCCGCATCGACCACGACCGCGTCGAACGTTCGCAATCGAAAAACCTCGAGCGCCTGCAACCCCGAGCGAACGGCGCTTGGCCAAAATCCTTCAGGCAATAGTCCTTCCGTAAGAAAAGTGGTCAGCCCGAGATCGGGCGTGACGATCAGCACTTCGGGATATTCAGATGCATTAAGGTCAGGTGCAGCCGGCATTGCGATTCCCTGGCGTTTGCGGGTCTCCCGGGAGACGTGCCGTGGGCGACAATTCTCACAGGAGTGTCGCAGAATTGCGTTGAACATGTGGAAGAACGGCGGGAGAAGGGGCCGAATGCATTGCGTGGAATGTTCGCCAGCAGTCGAGGAGCTTGCCCGGAGGTGGGTCGAGCGGTTTGCGCTGCCCGATAAGCACCTGTATCTGACCACTTCCCGGCAACGATTCGAAAGCTGGCTGGGACGCCGGGTGCAATCGTCGATCGGTGGTGGTTACGCTTTCTTGCCGCATCGGAACAAACACATCGTCCTCGTGCATATGCCCCGAATCAACCTCGAGCAGCCAAACGCCCTGGAAATCGTCGTTTGCGAAGAACTGCTGCATATGCGTCACCGTCTCGATGGTGACAAGCGACGGCATGCAAAGCATGGATACGACCGCATTGCCTTGCAGGTCGCCCAATTGACCGGTACCTCGCTTGACGAGGTACGAGCCGCGTTACTGCCCCTCGAGCGGCGACCGTACCGCTATCGATATCAGTGTCCGGAGTGTCATCGTACGGTCTTGCGTCGCAAAAAGGGTGTGTGGTCGTGTGGGATTTGTCGTCCGACCTTTTCGACTTCCCACATCCTGCAGCTTGTGGATATCGCAGCACCGAATGACGAGATGAAAGCGGTACTCAGTGACTAAGTGGCAAGAGGTCGATGGCCCCCGTGCTGTCGACCGAAAAGAGCTGGCGAAGAATCCGCCCGCGCCGAGCGATACCTGGCCACGCACCGATCGACGCGTGGCCAGACTGCTGGCGGCGCTGCGCCGGCGTCAGCCTGATGTCGCGGTTGTACTGGAGGATGTTCACGACGTCTATAACGTCTCGGCGGTTTTGCGGACCTGCGATGCCGTCGGCGTTCCTGAGGTTCACCTCGTCTACACGGTCGAGGATCCTCCGCGCGGGCGGTTCGCTCGTCGTGTCGCCGCAGGTACAGCGAAGTGGGTCGACACCATCCGGTGGGATTCGATCGGGGAATGTTACGGCCACCTGCGGAAACGGGGTCATCAAATTCTGGCGACCGGTTTCAGCGACGACGCCAGATCGATTCACCACACCGATTTCACTGTTCCCGTGGCAATGGTCTTCGGAAACGAGATGCGAGGACTAACGCAGGAGGCAATGGGGCAAGCCGATGGTGAAATCTACATCCCGATGATGGGCATGGTGCAGAGTCTGAACATCAGTGTTTCGTGCGCGGTGACGCTTTACGAGCTTCGGAGGCAGCGCGACGTCGCTGGCTTCTATGCGTCACCGGGGTTGAGCGAAACCGAAATTTCCGAAAAATTGCAGGAGTGGTTGCAGAAGTAACCCACG
>JBFWRO010000557.1:0-2566 GCA_050248865.1 Thermomicrobiales bacterium
GGCATGCGGCTGACATCATGCTTGTGAGGTGGATAACTCGACCAATTGCCGCTCGGGGTAAAGACTTCGACCACGAGCAAACGATCCGCGGGAAAATCTGGCTTGATGATGTGGTTGATCTGGCGCGCGGCATTCCCCGCCCCTCGAATCTCGATGGGGGAGTCTCCAGGCCCGATGTAGCGCAAGGGGAAGGTTCGCGTAGCTCTCGATTTGCAGACGGCGATCTCCGTTGCCTCGGTGGCGATGATGTCGTAACTGGTATGTATGGGAAGATAGACGGCTGAAGGAGGACCGGTGAAGATGGATGCGCGGCTATTCAGTTCGAACGCATCCTGGCCCACGGTTACGGTGCAGTTCCCTCCCAGGAGGACGATACAGACCTCGTCTTCACCCGTTTGCGCTTCCAGGGACCCGCCGGGCGCAAGGGTCCAGACCGTAAGGCCACAGAATTCCCAGCCGGCCGACTCCACGGAGATATCGAGTGCAATGCCGTTACCGTCTATGCGATTGGAGGATACGAGAAGGTTTTCCGGGTGCTCCATTAATTGCTCCCTGCTGTTCAAAAGGTTGCGGGTGAAACCGGCATTCTGCCCATGAGCGATGCCTCAGCAGCGTATGCGAGGGCCATCGCTGCCCGGCCATCGGCACCCGTTACCAGCGGAGGCGTCCCTTGTTGCACGGCGGCAATGAATGCGTGCAGTTCGGCGACGAACGCGTCATCGAAGCGCTCGAGAAACCAGTAGACATGATCGCTGACGATGCCGGCAGAAGAAAGATGCAGGAGTGGGGTGTCACGAGAATAGCCGATGAAAATCGCACCTTCTGAGCCGAAGACCTCCGCTCTGACGTCGTATCCGAATGCCGAGCGCCGGCTGTTGTCGATGACACCAAGGGCCCCACTCGCGAATCGCATTGACACCACGCTGGTATCGATGTCTCCCAGTTCCCCGAAAATGGGATCAACCAGATTCGATCCCATTGCGAATACCTCTTCGATTTCTTCGCCGACAAGCCAGCGCAGACAGTCGAAGCAGTGAATGGTCATGTCGCGATAGATCCCGCCAGAGGTCGGGAGGTAATGTGGTGGCGGTGGTCCGGGATCTCGCATTGATTCGCGGATCGATTCGACGGTTCCTATGACGCCTGTCTCGATCATCTGTCTGGCTTTGGCGAACCCCTTGTCAAAACGGCGCTGGAATCCGATCTGGAGAATCGTTCCAGCGGAATCGACCGCGGCCAGAGCCGCGTCAGTTGATTCCAGATCCAGGGCAATCGGCTTTTCGCAGAACGCATGCTTGCCGGCCCCTGCCGCGCCAATGATCAGTTCGGCATGCGTGTTCGTCGAAGTGCCAATAACGATTGCATCGATCTCAGGATCTGCGAGCACCTCCTGGGGATCGGTGGTCCATCGATTGCACCTGAGGTCAGTTGCGAGCTGGCGGGCTGATTCTTCATCGATATCGCAAATAACGGCCAACTCGGCAGACGGGATTTCGAAAGCCAGCGTTCGACCATGTCGCTTGCCGATACGGCCCGCTCCGAACAGTCCGACCGATACTCGCTTGGCCGCCAATGACGTTCCTTTCCTTCATGCGTTGAGGATTCCGCTAGCGGCCAACGCAATGTGATTCGCGGTGAGTCCGTATTTCTCGAGTAGCGCGTCGTTTGGTCCGGATTCCCCGTAGGTGTCCTGCCATCCCACCCTGTGGATTCTCGTCGGTCGCTGCTCCGACAGCGTGTCGGAAACCGCACCTCCCAGGCCGCCTATGATCGAATGATCCTCGGCCGTGACAATAGCGTTGGTGCGCTCTGCGATCTCGACGATCGCATCAGTGTCCAGCGGTTTGATCGTGGGGAGGTGGAGAACCGAGGCCTCGATCCCTTTGGACGCCAGGATCGCAGCTGCCTCGAGTGCTCGAATGGTCTGAACACCGGTGCTGATCAACCCGACATCGTTTCCGGACCGAAGCACGTAGCCTTCGCCAATGCTGAAGTCGTGGCGGGCGGGAAAGACGACCGGACTGGGATCGCGGGTCAACCGGAGGTACATTGGCCGCGCGTCGTTCATCATGACAATCATCATCGCCCGAAGCTCGTTGGCATCGGCCGGAGCCAGAGTGACGACACCAGGCATTGCCCGAAAGACCGCGATGTCTTCGACTGATTGGTGCGTTTTCCCGGTTTTTCCCGTGAGAATCCCAGTGTAGCCCCCGCAAAGCTTGACGTTCAAGCCGGGCTGAGCGACGACGACGCGAATCTGATCCAGGGCACGTTTCGCCAGGAAGGCGGCAAACGTGCTCACCCATGGAACCAGGCCGCAGGACGCCATTCCCGCTGCGACGCCGACGAGATTCTGTTCGGCGATGCCCATCTCGTAAAAGCGATCTGGATGACACTTGGCGAAGGTGTCCGCTTTGGTCGAATTCGCGAGGTCCCCGTCGAGCACGACCAAATTGTCGTGCTCATCGCCCAGTTGGCATAGCTGTTCGCCCCAGGCATCGCGCAAAGCCTCAGAAGACGCTTGTTCCAGTGATGTATGGAGGAGCTCTATCACTTTCAGGCTGCC
>JBFWRO010000558.1:0-2551 GCA_050248865.1 Thermomicrobiales bacterium
ATGGGGCTTGCCCGTCTGGCCGCGGACGAAGGGATGCAACACCAAGCCGGTCAGCTGTTGAGTACTGCAAGGTATCTCCGGCAGCGGTATGCGGTGTTGCCTCGTTTGAAACCCAACAAAGTCCTCTCGGTGGTGAGTACCGGCTTCAGCGAAGACGTCACATCATCTGAAGGAGGTCCGCCGCTGGCGATCGACGCCGCTATCACCCTCGGTATGCAGGTGGCAACACGCATCACTGAGGGTGGCGCAAGCGGAAGCGCAGGCGGGGCGGACGCTCTTCCGTTCAGCCTGTCTCGCCGGGAGATGGAGGTGTTGCGACTCCTCGCTGAGGACCGTTCCAATCCCGAAATCGCCGACGAACTCTTTATCAGCCGAAAAACAGTCGAGCATCACATCACTTCCATTCTTTCCAAGCTCGATGTCTCCAGCCGCGCCGGGGCAGAGGCAAAAGCCTTTCGCAGCGGGATTCTCTGACCGATAGGGCCTCAAATTACCGATCTTCACTCGGAAAAAATGGGGGAACTCCCCGATTACCCTTCCATTCGGCAGGATGCATTTTCTACTTCGCGATACCTCTTCGGTCGCGCCACTGCCTGGCTCCGCGGACCGACCCGGCCGGGCGTTCTCTCTACACTGGTCAGGTGGTGGTTGTCGGTCCATCTAATTGCTGATGCGTTCACAATGGAGACCTCAATGATTCTGAGCACCAATGGATATGCGAATCCTCATGCGCTGGTTTCAACCGACTGGGCGGAGAAGCACCTCGCCACACCCGGCGTCCGTTTTGTCGAGGTCGACGTCGACACGTCTGCCTACGATTCAGGGCATCTGCCCGGTGCGGTGGGCTGGAACTGGCAAACTCAGCTCCAGCAAGCCGTTTCTCGAGACATTCCAGAGAAGTCAGCATTCGAAGTTCTCTTGCAGCAATCGGGTATTACCAACGATACCCATGTGGTCCTCTATGGGGACAACAGCAACTGGTTTGCCGCCTACGCGTTCTGGCTGCTTCGCGTTTACGGTCACGCATCTGTCTCGCTGATGAATGGCGGCCGCCAGCGCTGGATCGATGAAGCGCGGCAACTCACGCAACTGTCCTCCAACGTTTCCCCAACAACATACCGGGCGACTGCGGCAAATTCGAGCCTGCGCGCATTCCGCGATCAGGTCGCAGCCAGCATTGGCACGTCAACTGTGCGACTGGTCGACGTGCGCTCCCCTCAGGAATTCAGCGGCGAGCTCCTCGCCCCTGCGCATCTTCCTCAGGAAGGCGCCCAGCGCGCCGGACATATTCCGGGCGCGGTCAACATCCCGTGGGCCTCGGCGGTGCAGGAGGACGGCACATTCAAATCGTCAGACGAGCTCCGCACGATCTACCACGCGGTCAATGGCGGCTCGCCAGCGGGAGTGATCGCCTATTGCAGGATCGGCGAACGTAGCGCCCATACGTGGTTCGTGCTGACGGAACTCCTGGGATTCGACGATGTCCGCAACTACGACGGCAGCTGGACAGAGTGGGGCTCGATCATCGCGGCCCCCATCGAGCGATAGCTGGCCCGAAAGCGAAGAGGAGTTTGCGCCATGCGATTCACTATCCATCTCGCGCTCATCGTCGTCGGAATGCTCGCATTCGGAGCATTTGCCCATGCTGGCTCAACAAGCGCGCACCCTCACGAGGCCCTGACGCCCGTTGGTAACTACGAAGTCTGGGCAGTCGACCAGTCGAACACGAGTCCGGACGGCGGTGGGACGATTGCCATCTACCCTGGTCCTGCGCTGATCGAGGGTTCCATTGAACCGGAGACCATCGACCTCGCGGCGGAAACCGGCGGCCTGTGTCTGGAGCAGACGGGTCAGTTTCCAGTCCGGCCCCATGTCGTCGCCTTCAATGCCTCCCGGAGCCACGCGATCCTCTCGTTCGTCGCGACGGGCCACGTGGTGTTCTTCGATGCCTCGTCACGGATGCCGTTGGCCTGTATCGATGCCGGTGAACAGGCGCACGCCGCCTTTCCCGCACCAGATGAGTCCTATGTAATCGTTGCCAATCAAAACGGCAAGCGTCTTCAGCGCATCACGACCGACTATGAGTCCAATGCGTTTGAGCTCGACCAGGCAGCTACGCTCGACCTGGCGACGTGCACGACCCCGGCCGGCGACCTGTGCGAAGACCCCGTTCTGCGGCCCGACACTGCACCGATCTTTCCGGTTGTGGACAGTTCGAGCACTTTCACCTTTGTCACCCTGCGGGGTGGCGGGCTTTTCGTCGTCGACTCGACGGCGACGCCAATGGCCATCGTGGCGGAGTACGACGCCTCCACGATTGCTCAAACCGGACTGGGAGTGACTGAGGCAAATGGCAAGATCTACGTCAACTCGGGAGGTGCGTCGCCAGCCCATCCGATCGGCGGCGAGTTATATGTCTTCCGGCTGAGCGACTTTTCGGCTATCCCGGCAGCGCCGAATACCCCCGCTCCGGCCAGAGTCTTCAGTCACGAAAAAGCCAGCGGACCCGATTCCCACGGTCTCTCCACCGTCGGGGACGGCCAGTACCTCT
>JBFWRO010000559.1:0-2549 GCA_050248865.1 Thermomicrobiales bacterium
CGGATATGAAGGCACGAAAATGGGGCCGCATCATCAATATCGCGTCGGCGCACGGCCTCGTTGCATCTCCGTTCAAGCCGGCCTACGTCGCGGCCAAGCACGGGCTCGTAGGGTTGACTAAGACTGTTGCGCTTGGGGCTGCGGAGCAGGGCGTGACCTGCAACGCCATCTGCCCGGGCTACGTGATGACGCCACTGGTCAAGAAGCAAATACCCGACCAGGCCAAGGCGCGTGGGATCAGCGAGGAGCAGGTGGTGAGGGATGTGCTTCTTACCTCCCAGGCAACCAAGCAATTTGTAACCGTCGAACAGCTCGGCGCTTTGGCAGTGTTTCTTTGCACAGAGTCCGCCGCCCAGATCACCGGCGCGGCGCTGCCCATGGATGGCGGATGGACAGCCCATTGAGGTGCCCCATGGCCACAAACTTGAAATCGATCAATCTCGCACTTCAGGGTGGTGGCGCGCACGGAGCGTTCACCTGGGGCGTACTCGACCGTGTTCTCGAAGACGGCCGTCTATGGATCGAGGCTATCAGCGGCACCAGCGCGGGCGCTATGAATGCAGTCGTCGTCGCCGACGGGCTCATGCGCAATGGCTGCGAAGGCGCGCGCGAGTCGCTGCATCGCTTCTGGTCGGAGGTCAGCTGCGCTGCCCGATATAGTCCCATCCAGCGGGCGCCGATCGATATATTCATGGGTAACTGGAGTCTCGACAACTCACCGGGCTACAACTACGTAGAATTCTTGAGCCGGGTTGCCTCGCCTTATGAACTCAATCCATTTGGGCTTGATCCTCTAAAGGAACTTCTGGAGAAAGTTGTCGACTTCGATCTGGTCCGGTCCTGCAATAAGACAAAGGTTTTTGTATCGGCGACCAATGTCGAAACCGGCCGCGTGAAAGTTTTCGATCGCCGCGGCCTGACAAGCGACATGGTGATGGCCTCGGCCTGTCTCCCGCAATTGTTTCAGGCCGTCGAGATCGACGGCGTACCCTATTGGGACGGGGGTTTCATGGGCAATCCGGTGCTCTTTCCTTTCCACGATTCGACGGACTGCAATGACGTGATGATCGTTCAGATCAACCCGATCGAGCGCAAGGGCGCACCCAAGACGGCACGCGACATCTTGAACCGTGTCAACGAGATCACATTCAACAGCAGCCTACTGAAGGAGCTGAGGTCGATGGATTTCGTGCGCCGCCTTGTTGAACAGGGAAAGCTCAACCCGGAAAACTACAAGCAGGTCAACGTCCATATCGTCGAGGCGCAGAACCACCTGAGCCAACTTGGCGCTTCGAGCAAAATGAACTCAGAGTGGGCGTTCCTGCGGCATCTGTTCGATATCGGCCGCGGCGCTGCCGATGACTGGTTGGGAGAGCACTTCGACGACATCGGCGAACGATCGACGGTCGATCTTCGCGCCATGTTCCAGGGAATTGGTGCTTTGCACCAAGGATGAACAAGGGAGCGACAGTCACAGCTGTCCATTGTGGCCGGCCCGGCCGGTCGCCAGTGACAGGCTTCCGACCGGGAGTACGCACGGCACTCGAGCAGAGTTAGCCAGCCGCGTTGAGCGCACTCAATGCCGCTTGGACAGCCACCGAGCTACGGCTGGCCGCCGTGCTGGCGGCTGACGCTGACTGCGAGTCGACGGGAACCGGCTTGGCAGCGGATTGACTCTGAAGGCCGGAAGCCTGAGAGGTTTCGGCCGCAGTGGCGGTACGAGCAGGTGAGGCGGTCGTGGTGGTGCTCTGAGCATGATGCGGGGCGTGACCCGATACCGAGGAAATCATATTTTCTAACCTTCTATAATGTTGACGAACGCTCAGAGTTTTGATGCGCGATGGTTAGCGAAAGATTGCTTCGCGTCTCGCAGAAAAATACATTTTTGACGTGTAACCTTTCGTCCTGGCGTAGCGAACCCTTTGGGTCCTCGTTTCTCTATCCTCTCGATGCAAAGCTGACGAGCAGGGCAGCGTCCCAAGTTGTGTGGATCACGGCTCCTGCAAGCGCGTCGCTCGGCGAGTCCGACGAGGGCGACACCAGAACGCACACGCGGGCGGCCTCCGGGACAGCGCGGGCCCTTTGACGGGACCTTGCGCGCACCTGTTCGACGGCTGGCTCGGCTGCCCGTAACCTTTGCACAATCGGGAGCGAACTTGATCCTGCGAGGCTTAGCGCCTCGCTGCCATCAACAGGAGTGTCACGACGATGAATAATAAGATCGCGCAAGGTTCGACGCTGGCCGTCGCAGGCATGGTTGCAGCCGCTCTCGGCATGGGCGCAATGTCGAACGCCAGCGCTCAGGACATGGACATGAGCAACATGGAGAAGTGCTACGGCGTCGCGCTCGCCGGCAAGAATGACTGCAAGGCGGGCAAAGGGACGACCTGCGCCGGAACGAACACAGTCGATTACCAGGGCAACTCCTGGAGCCTCGTGAAAAAGGGCACCTGCGAGAAGGTCGCGACGCCGCTCGGCACCGGAAGTCTCAAATGCATCGCTGACCGCGGCGGCAAATACGACTGCAGCGAAGGCTGAGTCTTTCGCCG
>JBFWRO010000560.1:0-2538 GCA_050248865.1 Thermomicrobiales bacterium
ACGCTTTCCTCCGCGCTCTGCGTAAGATGATCGATAGCGAGTTCCCGGGGAAAATTCTCCTTGCAGAGGCCAACCAGTGGCCGGAGGAGGTTATCGAGTATTTCGGTACCCCCGAACATCCAGAGTTTCACATGGGGTTTCACTTTCCGGTCATGCCCAGGCTTTTTATGGCCGCGCGCCGGCAGGACCGCTCCCCGGTCGTCGATATCTTGCGCAGAACTCCCGAGATCGATAGATCGAATCAGTGGGCCACCTTCCTCCGCAACCATGACGAGCTTACGCTCGAGATGGTCACCCTGGAGGAGCGTCACTATATGTGGGACGAGTACGCGCGCGACAATCGAATGCGCAGCAATCTCGGGATTCGCCGCCGCCTGGCTCCCCTGCTCGAGAACCAGCGGTCACAGATCGAACTGCTGAACGCTTTGATGCTGTCACTTCCCGGTTCACCCTGCATCTATTACGGCGACGAAATTGGGATGGGGGATAACATCTGGTTGAGGGACCGAAATGGTGTGAGGACGCCAATGCAGTGGACCTCAGACCGCAACGCCGGATTCTCGTCTTCGGGCCAGCTCTGGGCCCCCGTGATCAACGATCCGGTGTTTGGCTATTACCATGTCAACGTCTACGATCAGGAGCGTATGCCGGGTTCGTTGCTCAACTGGACCCGCCGTATTCTGGAAGTCCGAAAAGAGCATCGCGCATTCGGTCGTGGATCGCTCGAATTCATCCTTCCGGAGGATAAGGAAGTTCTTGCCTATATTCGCGAGTGGGAAGAAGAGCGAGTTCTTATTGTCGTCAATCTCTCATCGCAGTTCAGGCAGACGTCGCTCGATCTTTCGGCATTCGCGGGCGCTACGGTCACGGATCTTTTCGATGAAACCCCTTTTCCGCCCATCGCAGCGTCCCCCTATTCGATGACATTGCAGCCACATGGCTATTACTGGCTGCAATTACGCGCCTGAGTGTGGAACGAGGACTGGGTGACCGGCAACGCTCTGCCCGAAATCGATACTGGCCTGGTTACTCGAGACGCGATCGAGGTTCTTCCGCGAGCTCTTCTGCCTTACCTCGTTACTCAGCGCTGGTTCGTCGACAAAAATCAACACCCCGAGACCCTCGACGTTTTCGATGCCGCAACGATCGGTCTTCCGGACGGCCTACTCCTCCTCGCCATTGTCCAGGTCACGTTCCCGGACAGCTCAACGTCGATTTACCACGTTCCTCTTTACCTTGCCGCCCAACCCGAAGTCAATCATCGCATTCTGTTCGAAATGCGCAGTTGTGGGATCGACTGGCATGCGTACGACGCTGTCCCGATGGTATTCGGAAATTTGGCGCTCCAGTTCATGGCAACCGAAAAATCACTGCCGATGATTCACGGTAGGGTGCAGGCGAAGGCCGTTCGTCCATTCTCTCGGTCTGAGCGCACGGAGCAGTTCGAGCCAATAGGAGGGGAACAAAGCAATTCGTCGCTTCTGTCGGACTCACTGATGATCAAGGCCTATCGCCGGCTTTCCGATGGAGAAAACCCTGATGTGGAAATTGGCCGGTTCCTGGCAACAGCCAGTCCGTCGTTCGCCACGCCGCCATTTCGGGGATCTCTATCGTATCGTGCGCCGGAAGTCCATTTCACCCTGGCCATGGTGCAGTCGCGAATCGCATCACCTCGCGACGGATGGTCGATCATGCTCGATCCGCTTGATGCAGGGGACCCAATCCTGCAGACGATCGGATCCGAGTTGGGGACGCTTACCGCGGAAATGCATCTGGCCCTGGCGACCGGGACCAATGATGCCCGATTCTCAGCTGAGCCAGCGTCCTCGGATGAGATTCACGAATGGCAACTGCACACTCGCTCCAGTGCGTCGCAAGTCATGCGAGCACTGAAACATCAATTGCCGGATCTCGACACCCGAACAGCAGATTTGGCAAATACCGTGATTGCATCCGGGGCGCGTGTTTCCTCCGACGCCGATGGGTATTCTGCGCTTCAAGGCTTCCCTCTCATTCGCGTGCACGGGGATTACCATCTCGGCCAGGTCCTGAGGGACGAACAGGGAACATGGTGGGTCGTCGATTTCGAAGGTGAGCCACTCCGCCCAATCGCCGAACGCACTCGCAAGACGTCTCCGCTCAAGGATGTTGCCGGGATGTTGCGCTCGTTTGCTTATGCACGCGGCGCCGCCCAGGCCGGCGGGGTAGACAAAGCGTCCCTCGAAGAATGGGAAACCCGAGCCCGTGCCGACTTTATTCGCTCTTATCTGTCGTCGACTCGTGCTCGAATGCCAGGCCTGTTACCTGCTGAAGATGAAGTGCTTTTTCATGCCCTCGAAGCGTGGGAGCTCGACAAAGCCCTCTATGAGGTTTTGTATGAAATCGCAAGCCGGCCCGACTGGCTCTGGCTGCCGCTCACCGGCATCGCTCACCGCGTCTGAACTCAACTTGCCGATCCCTGTCTTGGTAGGAAATCGGTGAAGTCAATCGCCGGAAACGGGTTGTCACGTTCAGATAGTGAAGACAGCATTTCTCCCG
>JBFWRO010000561.1:0-2537 GCA_050248865.1 Thermomicrobiales bacterium
ATGCCGCCGGTAACGTTCGGTGTGATCCCAGGTACCACTGATCAATCGCAACAGCCAGCGGGATTCGGATGGCTCGTACAACGTGAAGTGAAAAGCACGATGGTCTTCGTACACTACGTAGCCCGTTTTCTCCTTCTGACGACCGAGCTTGGCGTTCAGCGTCCGGGCCCTGGCAATGACCTGAGGCGTGACGTGGGGAATCGCCTGCCGCAGCGCCTCCGATTCGAGCACGATGCGGGTCCGATAGACATCCTGCATGTCTTGCAAGGAGAGCGGCGCCACTCGCGCACCCTTGTTCTGGAGAATGTCAACAAAACCTTCCGCCTCGAGAAGACGGAGCGCCTCGCGGACAGGAATCATACTGACGCCATTGCGGGCGGCCAGTTCCTGCAGGCGCAAGGGAGATCCGGGAGCGAGCTCACCAGCGACGATATCCCGACGGGTGCGCTGATAGACAAGCTCGACCGAGCTGATCAGATCGTTGTTGCTGTTCGGCACGGCGTACGGCTCCATAATCTGCGGGCAATCGAATGCACACGGTCCGCAGTCACCAGTTGAACGACCGACGATTCCTCCCGGACACATTTACGAGTTCACAGACCGAGATTTATAATATATCATATCCAGCACGTTGTTCTGAGCGTCCGCTCTTTCCAGGGTGCGCGCAACAGGAGTGTTCATCTGCGACTTGCCATTTTGATATGCGCTCGATAACACGGGGAGAAAGCGTTCTTCATGCGTCTGACGTCTGATATCTGTCTCGTCGGTGGTGGGAGGTTCGGCTTCGGCCTGACGTCACCCGGCGATTGCCATGTCTACCTTATCGACGGGGGCGACGATCTACTCCTCGTCGATGCCGGCATTGGCGGGATCGCCGGCGATCCGGGCAAAATCATCGCCCAGATCGAGCAGGATGGCTACGATCCCTCCCGCGTTTCACGCCTTTTCCTGACGCATTACCACACCGATCACATGGGCGGGGCAGCGCAAATGCGCGAGCTGCTGGGGTGCGAGATCCACGGCTCTCCCCTGACCGCTCGCACCCTCGAAGCTGGCGATGAAACGCAGGTCAGCCTGCCGGAAGCAAAGCGCGCCGGCTACTTCCCCGAAGACTATGTCCTGCAACCATGTCCCGCCATTGGCGACCTCGTCGATGGCGCAACCTTCGAAATCGGCCGGCTTCGCTTGCGCGTCGTCGACACGCCCGGTCATGCGTCAGGGCATGTGTCGTTTCTGATCGAAGGTGGAGAGCGGACATACCTCGTGCAGGGCGATGTCGTCTTCTTTGGCGGCACCGTATTCCTGCAGAACGTTCACGACTGCTCGATACAGGAATACTCGGCAAGCGTGAACAAACTCGCCGAGCTCGACTTCGATGCGCATCTGCCCGGTCATCTGGGCATCTCGCTGGAAGATGGAAAGCGCCACATTCTGGCGGCCAAGGCCGTTTTCGACGCACTCGGCGTACCGAAGAACCTCGTGTAGAGACCGCGAGTTGCTGGTAATGTCCAGCAGAACGTGTCCGTGATCCAATGATCGGCAAGGCAGGTAGCGGAGGCACCTCGATGACAGAAAAGGCATTCAAGGAACAAACATGGAGAGGCAAGATCGGGGCGCTCGATGACGCCGAAGTCACCGCCTATCTGAACGAAGGCGTGCTTGCCAGATTGGCCGTCGTCGATGGCGATGGGTTCCCCTACGTGAACCCGGTCTGGTTCGAATGGGATCCGGAAGAGGGCATATTCTGGATCATTGCCCGCAAGAAAAGCCGATGGGCCGAGTACATGAAGAACAATCCGAAAGTCGGGCTTTCGATCGACGACGACCGCAAGCCTCTTCGCAAGGTGATGGTTCAGGGAACCGCCGAAGTCATCGAGGAACCCAATGTCGGCGGGCAGTGGGTAAAGATCGCCGAGCGCATGTCGTTACGGTATCTCGGTGAAAACGGTCCAGAGTATCTGGTCCCCACGCTCAACAAGCCCCGCTGGCTTTTCAAGATCACCCCCACCTTCTTCACCACCTGGCAGGGAGTCGATTGGCACGATCGCTATAAGGACGAGTAGGCGAAGGGCAATAGGCAAACGCAACAGGGAAGCAGTGGTTGGCGCGTGTTTTTCACCGCTCATTCGTAGCCAGCTACCAGTTGCCAAAGGATTGACTCCTGAGGAGTAACAAGTGATTCTGCGTGAAGGCTTCGACTACCCATTCAGCCGGCTGGATCCCCACGGCGACCACATCGACCCGCCCAGCGTCGCGATCTACGAGACCGTGGTGGTGAAAGGACCGGATGGCAAGGCTCATCCGGCTCTCGCCGACACATGGACGATCTCCGAGGACAAGCTGACCTGGCGCTTTCACATCCGGGAGGGCCTGCGTTTCCATTCCGGCGATCCCTGTGACGCTCAAGCAATCGTCGCGGCACTAAATGGGTTGCGCTGGGGCTTTCATGGCGGCCGGCAACTCTGGTACTGGGATGCTGTCGATCAGGTCTATGCCGATGGTCCGCAAACGCTCGTGTTCACGCTCCACCATCCACA
>JBFWRO010000562.1:0-2523 GCA_050248865.1 Thermomicrobiales bacterium
CATTTGCAGCATATTTGGGGTGATATCACCGCTGTGGCAGCTGGCGCCGTGCTTAACGAATTGTCCGTTCACGAGGCCTGACGGCGGGCAGTTCACGTCGCGCGATATCGTGACGGTATGCCATTCCGGGGAACGAAATTCGTTGTGCACGCTCGTATGCCAGCGACGTCGCCTCAGCGAAAGACGCGCCAATCCCGACGGCGGTGAGAACCCGGCCACCTGAAGTGCGCACATCGCCTTCAGGGCCACTGGTGACTCCGGCGAAGAAGACTTCAGTGGAGTCGATCGGGCCGTCATCGTGGATCGGCAAGCCGGTCTGATAGGCGCCGGGATATCCCCCAGATGCCAGCACGACCCCTACCGCCACCGCGTCAGCCCACAGCGGAGAACTCACCGAGGCAAGTTCGCGGGAGTCTGTTGCCCGGAGAAGCGGGTAAAGGTCGCTGGCCAGAAGGGGCAGAATGATCTGGGTTTCAGGGTCCCCAAAACGGGCGTTGAACTCGATGACTTGTGGTCCTTCGTCCGTGATCATCAATCCGGCGTAGAGCACGCCCTGCATGGGGGACCCGGCCCGATCCATCGCGTTGACAACCGGTTCAAGAATTGTCTTTCTGATGGTTTCCATCATCGACACATCGACGAACGGCGGAGGTGCGTATCCTCCCATGCCACCGGTGTTGGGTCCGAGATCGTTGTCCTGGGCACGCTTGTAATCGCAGGCGGGCAGGAGGGGAACGATTGTGTGGCCATCGGTGATGGCGAGCAACGATACCTCCTGGCCGGTGAGGAACTGCTCGATCACGATGCTGCCAGCCGGTTTCCCGAGCATCGTGCCGGCCAGCATATCGCGGCAGACACTTGCTGCTTCCTCCCGGGTTTGGGCCACGACAACGCCCTTTCCGGCAGCGAGGCCGTCGGCCTTGATCACGACCGGCAGCGCAAACTGCGCCAGCGTGTTTTCAATGGCGGCGATTTCGGCCACGGTCTCCGCTCGAGCCGTTGGTACGCCGGCGCCGACCATCAACGCCTTGGCCCAGGACTTGCTGCTTTCGATTCGCGCGGCGGACCGGGAGGGGCCGCAGACGGCGATACCTGCCGACCGCAACTCATCCGCGAGGCCGGCGGCAAGCGGGGCTTCGGGGCCGACAACCACCAGGTCGGCGCGTTGCTCAACGGACAGCGCGGTTATCCCGGCACTATCGAGAACGTCGAGAGCGACGGTGTCGCCGAATGCCGCAGTGCCGGGATTGCCTGGAACGCTGACAATCGTCTCCACCTGGGGGCTTTGCGCCAGTTTCCAGACCAGCGCATGTTCTCGTGCGCCATTTCCGACTACGATGACGCGATCACCCATTCGCTCTGTCGATCCTTCCGAACGCCTGTTTCGCCGGACTGGCGGTCGCGCGGTCTATTTTCGAGGTCTCACGAGGAGCCAGAAGAGATAGATGCCAATGGCGGCCACAACGCCAGCGCCGACGGCAATCATCAACGCGCTCAGGTCCGGTGCAGCCGGCTCGTCTGTGACCTGGACCTGTCCGAGTACACGCATGGAGCCGAGATCAGGCGAAGGCGACGCCATCGGGGACGCAACTGGAGAGGCAACTGGAGAGGCAACTGGCGTCGCTGAAGTGGTCAACGTAAACGTGAAGGACCCAGTTTCGGTGTCTCCATCCTCGCCGGAAACGGTGGTCCATTCGACGGTGTACGTGCCTCCAGGGAGGCCGTGCATCAGCGTCAGGGTGAGGCGCTTGCGGTCGGGGTCGAAGAGATCGATCGCGGCATCGTTGTTGTCGACTCGCTGGCCGTCGGGGCCCGCGACTGTTGCGGTCGATCCTTCGGAAATTTCCTCGGTAAACCAGAGTTCGATGATATCGGGCGGCGTCTCGATTGCCGAACCCGGTTCGGGATTGGCGCGATCGAGGTCGGCGTGGGCAAGAGCTGGCGCCGAGACCATCGATGTGAAGGCGAGAGCCAGCATTGCCGCTCTGATCAGGTTTGGGACCATCGTGAAACATCTCCTTCCGGGCGGGCGGACGTCGCGCCCCATTGTTCGCGGGTAATGATCCCGCTATTCGATGGCGGCGCGCCACCCGAGCAAGCCGAGACCATGCGGAAGGGCAGCTGACCTGGAGTCAGCTGCCCTCCCTGGACTCGCGATCTCCCGGGCCGAGCTACCAGTGAATGACGACTTTGGTGCCGACTGGCGCCCAATCGTAGAGCCATTGTGAGACGTCGAGCGGCAGATTGACGCAGCCGTGACTCATGACCGCGCCGAAGTTATTGTGCCAGTAGGTTCCGTGGATGGCGTGGCCAACATCGGTGAAGTACATCACCCACGGCACGTCGGGCACGTTGTAATACTCTCCGCCGAGCACGCCGGACATGGTCTGCGACGGGATCTTGGAGTTGATGTAGTAGGTGCCGGGAGGGGTATCGAAACCCGGGCGGCCCGTGCTGACATACGACTCCATGACAACCCATCCTCCCTGGTTGGCGATCATGTATTGAGACGAGAGGTTGATG
>JBFWRO010000563.1:0-2518 GCA_050248865.1 Thermomicrobiales bacterium
ACACCGCGGACACGGGCCCGCTTCCGGCCCTGCAGCCTTTCTTCGAGGGCGTAGATCTCCTGATCGCCGAAGCAACAGATCTCGAACGAGGGCAGACTGCGGGAGTGGCCGGGCACCTGACGGCGAAGGAAGCCGGTGAGCTTGCTGTCGCGGCTGGCGCTAAGTCTCTTCTGATTACCCACATTTGGGAAGAGCACGGGTTCGATCGCTCCCTGGCGGATGCTGCGGCGGCTTTTCATGGTCTCGTGTATCGCGCCTATCCAGGCTTGAAACTGAGCATACCGGGAAAATCCGCGTGAGAGGTTCGAAGGATCCCATACGGCTCGGCCATTGGACTGATGAAAGGCGACGCACCGGTTGTAGCGTCATCCTGTTCGACGAACTGACTCCAGCGGTCGTCGACATTCGAGGCGGCGCCCCGGGAACGAGGGAGACTGACCTTCTGCGCCCCGGCTCACTCGTCGGAGCCGTCGATGCGATCCTGCTCACTGGCGGGAGTGCGTTTGGCCTCGCTGCCGCGGACGGTGTGATGCGATTTCTACGGGAGAACGGCAGAGGCATGCTGACGACTGGCGGCGGAGTGCCGATTGTCAGCGCAGCAGTCCTTTTTGACCTTGCCCCCGGCGACCTGGTGGCTCCAGATGCAGCATCTGGACACGCCGCCTGCGTAACATCCGAGCCGCTCCCTCCTTCCTTCGCTGGTCGCGTTGGAGCGGGCGCCGGTGCAACTTTTCAGAAGATGTGGGGACCCGCTCACGTGCGACCTGGTGGCATTGGTGTCTCGACCGTCTCGGCGCCATCCGGGTCCGTGACCGCTGTTCTGGCGCTCAACGCCGTTGGAGCGTTGCGGGCCGCCGAGGTTGCTTCGGGCACTGAGACTGCCTGCACGCGGGAGGAACTGCTCTCGATCCCGTTCTCATCGAGCGGTCGAGAAGCAACGACCATCGGCGCGGTCATCGTCGAGGGCGCCTCCGATCGTGATCTGCTGGCCCGATGCGCAATCGCCGCGCATGACGGGCTTGCCCGGATGATCGTGCCCGCGCATACGATTCACGATGGCGATGTCTTCTGGGCGGTTGGCCCGGACGCTGGCGTCCCTGACGATGCCGCCAGGGTTCAGACGCCCATAGTCGCCGAACTTGCCGTCGAGCAGGCGATTCGCGCGATCGCAATGCTATCGCCCCACTCCTAGACGACGTCGATCAGTGCGGTCGGTGGTATTATTCGGAACGGTCTTCATGACGGCATTGTGTGCCTCTAACTCCGCAGACGACTTCACGGCCATGAACCCGTCGCCCAGCAATTCATTCAAAGTATCCGCGCTAAGCAGCCCAGTTCTGGGAGCGCACAGCTTTGCGTCACTGGCGGCCCGCGGGCCGGTGAACGGTGTCGAGATCGACTTGCTCGATACGCTGCGGTTTCGGCTGCAGCAATGGAGCAGGGCGACCCCTGACGATCTCGAACGGGTCGATGTTGTCTGGTTCACGACTCCGCCAGAGAACCGTGCTCCAGAGGCGGCGCTCAAATTGGTCAAAGGGCGAGAGAAGCTGGGACTCCCTACGCGTCTGGTCATCGATCAACCCCGGGCGCGTGAACGGGAGATGCACGAGCGCCAGATTTCCCTGGCGATCAAGTTGCGCACGACATTGCCGGAATCTGTACGGGTCACCATTGGGGTGCGACCGTTCCAGATCGAAAGCACGCGCGCTCATCTCGCCAGACTAACGACGCTCAGAATGCAGGCGTCCGAGTGGGATATCGATCTGGCCGTGGACCTTGGCCGCGAGCTGGACTGGCTATGGGAGGCTGAAGCAGCGCTTTACCGGATCATCGGCTCTCTGGCGCTCGTTCGCCTGTCCTACCCAACGACGACGTTTGATGGACGATTCCGATCCTCTCTCACCCAGCGGACCGTGCTGACATGCGCAGAGCTTGGGTACAGCGGTGATTTCTCACTGGTCATTCCGCTGCCCTGGTGGCACTGGAGAAACGCCAGGTCACTGGAGGCCGCCTGTCGCGACACCGTCGGCCGCATGAGTCGCGAACTGGGCATCGAGCCGGCGACCGCGGCGGCCGAGCTATCGACACCACGCCTGGCCGACATGGCCTGACTCGACCTGGAGTTCCTGAAAGCAAAACGACGGCGCATGAATCGCGCCGTCGTTCCTTGACTTTGGCTCTTTTCAGTTGCGCTGCGCCGGCCTCGGCACGTGCGGGAGCGTGAGAGATGATGCGCGATCTGGGGTGAAAGGCCCGACTGGTGGGTGCCAATGGGTCTAAACTCGCCTGATACCGAGGGAGGCATTGGTGTGAGAGGTGACCCAGGTGGTTATTTCATGCCAGGTATCGGGTGACCGGGTCCATACCGGCTGAAAATCACCGGCCTGCCAGAGTTCCTGGCGCACAGCCTGCAGGAGCGAGCCGATCGACCAGCGGCGGGGCCGCCACCACCGGCCCAGGGCGGGGCGATCTCCGGCCGTCAGCCCCCAGCAGTGATAGCCGGTGAGGATCAGCAGCG
>JBFWRO010000564.1:0-2514 GCA_050248865.1 Thermomicrobiales bacterium
TCATTACGCGCTTTTGGACGCCAAGCACCTGGATGGGCAAAACCTGGGCAGGCGGCAAATCGTGATCGACGTGGCACGGCGGGCAGGACTCGACGTGGCGGGCTTCGAGCGTGATCTCGACGACGCATCCCTCCTGGCAAACATCGGTCTCGATTACGAAGAGGGCCGTTCGCGGCATGGCGTGTTCGGCACGCCGACCCTCGTCTTCCCCGATGGGTCGGCCGCCTACCTCAAAATGCGGCCGGAACCAACCAGGGATCGCGCACTGGAGGTCTGGGCCAAAGTGCGCGGCCTGATCCAGGGAGAACCCGATATTGCCGAGATCAAGCGGCCCATGAAACCTCAGGATGATGACTGAGCCCGCTGAACCAGTTAACTCCGATCAACGGATTCACGCAATCCGCGAAGGCATTCTGACCTGGTTCGACCGTCATCATCGTTCTCTTCCGTGGCGAGAGACGCGTGATCCCTATCGCATCCTCGTTTCCGAGGTCATGCTCCAGCAGACACAGGTCGATCGCGTTCTCCCCTACTACCTCCAGTTTCTCGAGCGATTCCCGACAGTCGCCGAACTCGCTACTGCGCCGACAGCGGAGGTGATTCGGTCGTGGGCGGGTCTTGGTTACAACCGAAGAGCAGTCAATCTTCAACGAGCCGCTCAGGCCGTGATGGATCGTCATGGAGGGAAGCTCCCCCGCACCGTCACTGACCTGAAGGCGCTTCCAGGGGTTGGCGACTACACCGCTGGTGCAGTCGCCTGTTTCGCCTATGAAGCAGACGTATCATTCCTCGATACGAACATGAAGCGTGTGCTGGAGCGGGTCTGGTGCGGTCCAGAGGGCTCATCTGATAACCGCACTCTTCTCGGACTTGCGGACGAGTTGCTGCCGGGTGGTGACTCCTGGAGGTGGAACCAGGCGCTGATGGAATTTGGCGCGCTCCATTGCACGGCACGCAAACCCCTCTGTGGTCTGTGTCCATTGCAGGCGAGTTGCCGTTCCTTCCCGTTTGCACAACAATCGGGCCCCCGTCGCGAAGCAGGTTCAGGAGAGGTCTTCGAAGGATCGAACCGGTACTTCCGAGGAAAAGTGCTCGCCGTTCTGCGCGATACCAGCGACCGGGAAAAAGGCATTCCACTGCGCGAAATCGGAGAACTCGTGCGCGAAGGGTTCAGCGAAGCTGATGTTCCATGGCTGGACAGGCTTGTCCGCGGTCTGGAACGTGACGGGCTGGCCCGAATCGCCGAAGTAGCGGAAATGTATGACGCAGGGCCACGAGAGCCCCGCGTCACGCTGCCATAGGTTCGACACAGAACTGCTCAACCCAGCGTTGTCGTGACGCCCCCGCTACACGTAGCCCCCGGTTCCGGGGTTTGAGGGCCCTGCCGGAAGTAATTGATGAACTGCCTCACGGCAATGTCGTCAGCACTCTCCACCTCGAGCTGGTTGTTCCATGCGGAGAGAACTATTGGAGACTCCTGGTCCGGATATTCGCTGACCAAAACAAACCGGTCACCACCCCAGACGTCTCTCAGCCGATCGATTTCCTCCTCGGAGATATCAGATCGATACGTGATCCAGACTGCGCCATGTTCAAGAGAGTGGACAGCATTCTCACTGCGGATCGGACCCTCGTAGAAGTCGCACGTCTGCCAGGCAGGATCGTGCGTGCCACCTACTGGGGGGGACTCCGGATAGTCCACGTTTTCCGCCGTGTGATCTCCCCCTGCGTAGGCGTAGGTCACGACGTTGTCCGGTCGCCTCCGTTCGTCGCGGTCCATAATGTATGTGATGACTTCGTAACCGACGCCAACGAGAAGGATGGCCGCCAGACCGCCCAGAACAATCCTGGTGATCATCCGGTCGCGCTTCTGTTTGGCAGGTGCTTTCTTTCGTTCAGCCCGTCGCTGATCGAACATCTCCTGCCGTCGCGCGGTTCTCGATTTTGATTGCTCTATGGATTCGTCGGCCGGCGCAGTGGTGGCAGACGCGGATCCGGATTTCTTCTTTCCTGAAGTTGGTTGTGGCATCGAGTCGCTTTTCTCCTGTTATGCCTCGTGATGTGCCTCTGGCGTCGAGCCGAAGCGAAATGGTACCCCGCAACGGCTGTCATTCTCATGACTCAATGGTCGCAATGCCCGGAATCAGCCGACCTGAACCTGGAGCCAGGCCACAACTTCCTGCAGCGAGATCCGTTCCTGATCGGTCGTATCTCGGTCACGTATCGTCACGGCGCCATCGGTCAACGTTTCTGGATCGATCGTGATGCAGAAGGGAGTTCCTGCTTCGTCCTGTCGCCGGTATCGCTTGCCAATGTTGGCAGTCTCGTCATAGTCGACGAGATATTGGGTCTCGTCCTGAATCGTTCGATACAGGCTCCATGCCACGTCGGTCAGCTCGGGTTTCTTCATCAGGGGCAGGATCGCGGCCTTGTACGGCGCCACTCTGGGGGACAGGCGGAGCAGGATTCGCGTATCCGGCTTGCCATTGACGTCCACCGTTTGCTCTTCTTCGT
>JBFWRO010000565.1:0-2510 GCA_050248865.1 Thermomicrobiales bacterium
GCCAAACCTGTTGAGCAGGGGCCCGGAAGCGATTCTCTACGCAATTCTCGACCGCGTTGTCGATGATTATGATCCGGTCGTGCGTGGACTTCAGAATGACATCGATGAGATCGAAACGGAGGTCTTCGGCGGCAACGCCGCAGTCACTCGCCGAACCTACGACCTCGCGCGAGAAATCATCGAGTTTCAGCGCTCGACCAAGCCATTGGTATCGATGATCAGCGGGCTCATCAGCTGGGCGGATCGCCATGGTATTGATCAGGAGTTGCAGCAATACCTGCGTGACGTTCAGGATCACGCAATTCAGGTTCAGGATCAGGTTGCGTCGTTTCGTGATTTGCTCCAAAACATCCTGAACGTCAACCTGGCGATTGTGGGTTTGCAGCAAACGGAAGTGGCGATCGCGCAAAACGATGATGTCAAGAAGATATCTGCCTGGGCGGCTATTCTCTTCGCCCCGACACTGATTGGCACTGTGTATGGAATGAACTTCGAACACATTCCGGAGCTTCAATGGCGGCTGGGCTACCCTTTATCGCTATTGTTGATGCTTCTGGTTTCGGCGGCAATATATGGTGCATTCCGGCACCGCGGATGGCTGACCTGACTTCCCTTGATCGCATTGTTTGTGATTTGCCGCGGCGGCAATGTGCCACGGCGCGTGTCGGCTTTGGGATGAATCGGCTATCGGTGCATGGCCACGTTTGACATGTGAACCAGATTCGGAAAGGATCGATCGGGATGCAGCGGATCGCGCGTGACAAACTGTCGGTCGTCTTCGATCGCAGAATCGAGCCAGTGGCCACGATCGAGCCGGGAGAGACGGTCGTCGTCGAATGCGAGGATGCACGCTCCGGCCGAACGCGGACTCCGGAGACGGCGACCACGGAGTACCTCCTGGACATGAAGAAGAACGGGTGGTACGGCAATCCCGTAACTGGCCCGATCTCCGTCACGGGCGCCAGGGCTGGTGACACACTGGCGGTGCACATTCATGAGATGACTGTCGACGATCTCGGCTGGGCAGCCATCTGGCCGCATCTCTACCACTTCGAAGACCTCATCGAGCAACCAGAGACACGTCTCTACCAGATACGCGACGGCTTCGTGGAGCTGGAGAAGGGACGCCGGGTCCCGGTGAAGCCGATGATCGGAACGATCGGAACCGCACCTCGGATGGAAGCGATTCTCTCTGGAGGCATGGGGCGACATCCCGGCAACATCGATGCCGAAGAAGTATGCCCCGGCAGCACGATTTTCCTGCCTGTGGAGGTCGACGGCGCGCTGCTCTCGCTCGGCGACTGCCACGCCATTCAGGGCGACGGCGAACTCGGCAGCATCGAAATTCGCAGCGACGTCACCCTCTCCTGTGATGTCATTCCCGGACGCAGTCCATCATCGAAATGGATTCGCATCGAGACCCCGACTCATCTGGTTGCCGTGGCCGTCGGACGACCACTCGAGGAGGCTGCCTGGGAGGCGTACCGGGAGCTGATTGGCTGGGTGACGGAGGTCAGTGATATGACCTTGCAGGAAGCCTACGTGGCCATTGGCGTCGGAGGTCACGCCCGTCCGGGTCAACTGCAGACCGGTCTCTACTCGATGCGGGTGATGATTCCGAAGACGCTCGTCTACGTATAACCAGCCGACAAAATACGTCAATTTCGGGGTGTGCGCGAAACGTGCCGCCTCTATGCTCGTTGAAAGAATGGATGGTTCATGACGGACCAGCCAGAGACGGCAAAGGAGGTCGGGAACACAGGTTCAGGAATACATAGATCAGGCTTGTATTTGAATATTCGCCGGTAGGAGTAATAACGTGATGTACATGGGAATGAAACGTGTTGTTGGAGTCTTCGCGCTGCTGGCCATGCTCAGCGTTGCGGCGCTGGCTCCCGGGGGCGCGTCGGCGCAAACGGGTAGCTCGATGCTCATCCGGGCCTTTATCTGTCCCGCCGAATATTTGGGTTCAAATTGGGCGAATGATTGTGAGCCTCTCCCTGATGTCGAGGCATCGTTCTTTATCGACGCCTCGGAATATGGGTTCACCGAGCAAACCGACTCAGATGGTCAGGCCTATTTCGAGGTTCAGGGAACGGGTCCGTTCGTGGCCGAACTCGGTGTGCCGGGGGATTTTGCCGAGTTCATGAGTCTCTGTGGTGAGGTTGGCGGCACCGAACCAGGTCAGGTCGAGGGGGCGAACACCAACCGCCTGATACTCGATGTGCAAGATGGCAAGGACTACTACTGTAGCTTCTATGTTAGCCCTGTCGACGCCCGGGGCGAGGTCGCCGGCGAGCCAGTCGATCAACTGCCGTCAACTGGCGCCGGCGTGATGGAGGAGCACTCGGGACTGGCGACTGTCGCGCTGCTGATCGCGGCAGCGGTATTGCTGGGCGGACTCGGGATGCTGACGACCAGGGAAGAATTGTTCGACCGCAAGTAGCGGCAATGCCTGCGTAGCTGTTACGTTGGGCCTCACGACGCGCTGCCCGGTGGCGGCGCAGCGT
>JBFWRO010000566.1:0-2508 GCA_050248865.1 Thermomicrobiales bacterium
GGGGTATTCGCGTCCTTTACGCTCTCTCAGGCGGGGATGTGCTGGCGATGGCTGAAACGGCAAGAGGAAGGCTGGGTGCCGGGCTTCGTCATCAATATCGTGGGAGCGATCGCGACCGGACTCGTGGCAATTATCGCGGGAGTGACCAAATTCCAGGAAGGCGCCTGGATCGTCATGGTGATGGTGCCCCTGCTCGTGCTGATGATGTTGCGGATTCACAAGCATTACGAACTGGCGAAGCGAGAACTCGCAGTCCTCACCCCGCTGGACCCGGCGGACATCCACCATACCGTCATCGTGCCAATTGCCAATCTCAACCGAGTCGCCAGGCAAACGCTGGCGTACGCGAGGTCGATTTCGGAGAACGTCACCGCCCTCCACATCAGCGATGATGAGGAGTCGATCGAAAAGGTCAAAGAGGAATGGGGCAATCTGGGCACGGACATTCAGCTGCTGATTATCGAGTCGCCGTATCGCTCCCTGATCGGCCCCTTGCTGAGCTATCTCGACGAGGTCAACGTGCAGCGCCCTGGTGATACGGTCACCGTTGTTCTTCCCGAATTCATTGCCCGCCACTGGTGGGAGCATCTTCTGCACAATCAGAGCGCGTTGCGGATCAAGGCCGCGCTGCTCTTCCGGCCAGGAACGGTCGTGACGAGCGTGCCCTATCACCTGGAGCGGCAGTAATCCATCTTCGACGTTGTCGCGTCAGCGTTGACCAGCAGATGCTGGAAAGGGTCTATCCAGGCACGCAAGAGAATTCGCGAAGAACGTGGACTGAGACCGATGCGCAACATACGATGATGAAGCGTCAATTCAGACTAAAGTCAGCAACGAGCGAACGCTCCCGGCTCACCATAGCGCGACTTCACTCTCCATATCGAAGGCATGCACCCTCGCCGGGTCGAAAACCAGGCGGACACGGTCTCCGACACTTGGCTCAATATCCGAGGGCACGTCAGCGACGACTGTGGTGCCATCTACGATCGCGTAAACGAGGGTATTGCCACCCATCGGAGACACTACGTCTACCACAGCGTCAACGCCGAGAGATTCCGACGCGTCGTGTCTTATCGAAACTGCTTCCGGTCGAATTCCCAGCCACACCGTCTTCTTCGCATGATTCGCCAGAGCGTCAGAACGCTCAGATGGCAACCGTTGGGTGAACGACTGCCCAATTAGCTGCCACATTCCATCCGTTTGAGTGATTTCCGCCGACAGGAAGTTCATCTCGGGATTTCCCATGAAGGTTGCGACATACTTGTTTGCCGGATGCCGATAGACACTCAATGGTGCATCGAGCTGCTGGAGCACGCCATTGCGCATGATCGCCACGCGTGTGGCCATTGTCATTGCTTCGCTCTGGTCGTGTGTGACATAGACGATGGTCGACCCAAGCTGTCTGTGCAGCTTAATCAACTCAGTTCGCATGTTCACGCGCAGTCGGGCGTCGAGGTTCGACAAAGGTTCATCCATCAGAAAGACTTTGGGTTCACGGACGACTGACCGTCCCAACGCTACCCGTTGCTGTTGCCCACCTGAAAGCTGCCTTGGCATCCGACCGAGAAGGGAGCTGAGCTGAAGCCACTCCGCAGCGGTTTCGAGTCTCGATTTGATCGCCTGTTTTGGGGTTTTGTGCAGGCGTAACCCAAGCGTAATGTTGTCAGTGACGTTCATGTGTGGGTAGAGCGCATAGTTCTGAAAAACCATGGAGATGTTCCGGTCTTTCGGTGGTGTGAAATTGACCAGCTTATCGTCGATGTAGATTTCGCCTGCGGTGGGTTCTTCCAGTCCGGCAATCATTCTGAGCAGGGTCGTTTTCCCACAGCCGGAGGGCCCGAGCAATACAATGAACTCCTGGTCCCGGATTGTCAGAGAGACGTCGTCGACGGCCTTCACCGGCCCGAACGATTTGACGATATTTTCGATTCTTACTTCGGCCACGACGTTCTCACCTTCGGCCTGTCTTCACGTTCAATTGAAAGCGGCGATGCCTAACCCTTTGTTGTTCTTCCACCGCTCAGGCCCTGTCGCAAATATTTCTGAAAGATCAAGAAAAATATGAGCATCGGGATCATGCTACTGACCGTGGCCGCGGTGGCCAGTCCCCAGTCGGTGTTGTATTGGCCAGGGAAAGTAGCTAAACCGGGCGAAATCGTCCTGGTCTTGTCGCTTGTCGCAACAATCAACGGCCAGAGGAAGGCGCTCCACTGGGTCAGGAAGGTAAAAAGTCCAAGCACGGCAAGTCCTGGAATGCACAGCGGCAAGATGATCCGCAGGTAGATGCCGAAGTCAGACATGCCGTCGATTCGCGCGGCATCCTCCAGTTCCGAGGGAATCGTCTGAATGAACTGGCGCATCATGAAGACACCGACCGGATAGGCCAGAGCAGGAAGAATCAGCGCCTGATTAGTGTCGACCATCCCGAGATCGTTGACGAGCAGGAAAGTCGGCAGTAGCGTGACAGCCAGGGGAATCATCAGAGTCGAGAGAAGGAGAAAGAAAATG